>JAJTBQ010000214.1 GCA_021286835.1 Thiomonas sp. | reverse complement strand
CCCGCCTGCGGCTCCGTCAGCGCGAAGGCGCCGATCCAATCGCCGCGCGCCACCGGCCGCAGCCACTGCGCCTTCTGCGCCTCAGTGCCCCAGGCCATGAGGATGGAGCACACCGGGCAGTTGTTCACGCTGACCACGGTGCTGGTCGCGCCGTCGGCCGCGGCGATCTCCTCGATCGCCAGCGCCAGCGACAGGTAGTCGAGCCCGGCGCCGTCCCACTCGGCCGGAACGGCAATGCCCAGACAGCCCAGGCCCGCGAGCCCCTGCAGGGCCTCGCGCGGGAAACGCGCCTCGCGCGCCCAGGCCGCCGCGTGGGGAGCGATTTCGCGCTGGGCGAAGTCGCGCACCGCGTCGCGGATCATGCGGTGATCGTCGGACAGGAGCATGGTGACTCAGATCAGTTCGACGGCCATCGCGGTGGCCTCGCCGCCGCCGATGCACAGCGCGGCCACGCCCTTCTTCAGCCCGCGCTGGCGCATGGCTCCCAGCAGAGTCACGACGATGCGCGCGCCCGAGGCGCCGATGGGGTGACCCAGCGCCACCGCGCCGCCGTGCACGTTGACGATCTCGTGCGGCAGCTTGTACTCGCGCATGGCCGCCATGGTGACCGCGGCGAAGGCTTCGTTCACCTCCCAAAGGTCCACATCGCCCGCCTGCCAGCCGGCCCTGGCCAGCGCCTTGGCGATGGCGCCGACCGGCGCGGTGGTGAACCATTCCGGCGCCTGCGCATGCACGGCGTGCGACACGATGCGCGCCACCGGCGTGCAGCCCAGCTTCTCGGCGGTGGACTGGCGCATCAGCACCAGTGCCGCGGCGCCATCGGAAATGCTCGACGAGGTGGCCGCGGTGATGGCCCCGTCCTTCTTGAACGCGGGCTTGAGGCCAGGAATCTTGTCGAGCTTGGCCTTGAAGGGCTGCTCGTCGCGGCCGACCTGCACCTCGCCGCCACGGCCCGCCACGGTCACGGGAGCCATCTCCCAGTCGAAGCTGCCGTCCTCGTTGGCTTTCTTGCTGCGCTCGGTGGACGCGATGGCGAAGTGGTCCATCTCCTCGCGGCTGAAGCTGTACTTGGCCACGCACTGCTCGGCGAACACGCCCATGGCCTTGCCGCGGTCGTAGGCGTCTTCCAGGCCGTCGATGGCCATGTGGTCGTAGAAGGCGGTGGCGCCGTATTTCACGCCCTTGCGCACGAAGGCAAGGTGCGGCGCGTTGGTCATGCTCTCCATGCCGCCGGCCACCATGACGGAGGCGCTGCCCGCGGCCAGCATGTCGTGAGCGAACATCATCGCCCGCATGCCGGACCCGCACATCTTGGACAGCGTGACCGCGCCCGCCGACTGCGGCAACCCGGCCTTGAGCGCTGCTTGGCGCGCGGGGGCCTGGCCCTGGCCGGCCATCAGGCAGTTGCCCATGAGCACTTCGTCCACCTGGTCGCTCGCCACGCCGGCGCGCTGCACGGCGCTAGCAATGGCGGTGGCGCCCAGCTCCCAGGCTGGCAGAGGGGCGAAGTCGCCGAGCAGGCCGCCGATGGGCGTGCGCGCGGCAGAAACAATCACGATGGGATCAGTCATGTCGGAGTCTCCATAAGGGGTTGAGTGGCTTGGCTTTCGGTCGGGTGGGCACGGGCATGCCGGAAGCGGCGCGCGGCGTCGTAAGTGAACACGTCGTACAGATGACCCTCGCGGATGCGGCTCTGATGCTCCTGCCAGAAGGCGGCATCGAGCAGGTCGGCATGGTGCTTCATGAAGACGGCGCGCACCTTGGGGTTGCCCAGCAGGAACTGGCCGAAGGTCTCGGGAAAGACATCGTGCGGGCCCACGGCGTACCAGGGCTCGGCGGCCATCTCGTCTTCTTCGGTGCGCGGCGGCGGCACGCGGCGGAAGTTGCAGTCGGTGATGTACTCGATCTCGTCGTAGTCGTAGAACACCACCTTGCCGTGACGGGTGATGCCGAAGTTCTTCCACAGCATGTCGCCGGGAAAGATATTGGCCGCCACCATGTCCTTGATGGCGTTGCCGTATTCGATCACCGCGGCTTCAAGCTGGGCATCGTCGGCCTCCTGCAGGTAGATGTTGAGCGGAATCATGCGCCGCTCGATGTAGCAGTGCCGGATGATGATGGTGCCGCCGTCGTATTCGAGTTGCGAGGGGCAGTAGGTCTCGATCTCCTGGATCAGCTCGGGCGAGAAGCGCGCGCGCTCGAATGCCACGTTGGAATACTCCAGCGTCTCGGCCATGCGGCCCACGCGGTCGTGCTGTTTCACCAGCAGGTACTTGCCCTTGATCTTGTCGCGGGTGGTGTCTTTCTGCGGCGGATAGAAGTCTTTGATGACCTTGAACACGAAAGGGAAGGACGGCAGGGTGAACACCACCATCACCATGCCCTTGATGCCCGGCGCCACGATGAACTGGTCGCTCGAATGCCGCAGGTGATAGAGAAAGTCGCGGTAGAACAGGGTCTTGCCCTGCTTGGCCAGACCCAGCGCGTTGTACAGCTCGGCGCGCGGCTTGCGCGCCATGAGGCCGCGCAGAAACTGCACGTAGGCCGACGGAATCTCCATGTCCACCATGAAGTAGGCGCGGGCGAAGGAGAACAACAGCAGCAGATCGTCCTCGCTGAGCAGCACCGTGTCGATATGAAGCTGGCCGCGCTCGTTGTGCAGGATGGGCAGCGCCAGCGGAAACTCGGTGAAGCCGTTGATCACCTTGCCCACCGCGTACGCGCCCTTGTTGCGGAAGAACAGCGAGTCGAGCATCTGGATCTGGAAGTTGGCGCGCAGACGCACGTCGTTGCCGAAGCGTCGGCGCACGGCGGCAATCACCTGCGTCACGTCGCGGTCCAGATCTTCGAACGGCAGGGCGAGCTGGAAGTTCTCGACGGCCCGGCGCAGACAGCCGTGCAAGGCCTCGTGGGTGTGCGGGTAGTACACGCGGAACGTCGGCTTGGCCGCGGGCTCCTCGTTCTCGATGTACTCGGTGGACACCGCCGGGCGCACGAACAGAAACTCGTTGTTGAAATGCTCGCGCCGCAGAATCTTGGTCGTCACCGAGTTGAAAAAGGTCTCGGCCAGCTCGGGCTGGTGGTGATTGGTGAGCAGGCCGATGTAGTGCAGCTTGGCCTGCTGCCAGAGCTCCATGGGCTGGTTGCCGGCATCGAGCTCCTTCTGCAGACGCTCGGTCGCCTCGTCCACGCGCTGGTCGTAAAAGGCGATGCGCTCGCGCTGCGCCGCCTGCTGCCCGGCCCAGTCGGCACGTTCGAAGCGTTGCTTCGCCGCCGCGCTCACCTGGCGGAACAGCCGGTAATGGCGATTGAAGCCATCGAGCATGGTGCGCGCCATGGCGAACGCCACGGGGGAATCGAGGCGAGGCGGAAACTGGTTCATCGCGCAAGAAAGGTCCGAGAAGGGACGCTCACTGTAAGCCCGTACCGGCGACGCGGTAAAGACAGGGGCCGTGCTAGGCTTTTTGCCTTGCGGTCGCGCGGCTGAGCCCGACTGCGACCTTCCATCAAGACTGGAGAACCGCCATGCCCGGACTGCTTCCGAACGTCGACCCCGACGGCCTGCTCGACTACTCGGTGGTCTACACCGACCGCGCCCTGAACCACATGTCCCAGCGCTTCCAGCAGGTCATGCGCGACCTGTCGGCCATGCTGCGGCAGGCCTACAACGCGCAGCACGCGGTCATCGTGCCCGGCAGCGGCAGCTTCGGCATGGAGGCGGTGGCCCGCCAGTACGTGCAGGGCGGACGGGTGGTCATCGTGCGCAACGGCTGGTTCAGCTACCGCTGGACGCAGATCATCGAGCAGGGCCGCCTGAC
>JAJTBQ010000213.1 GCA_021286835.1 Thiomonas sp. | reverse complement strand
GACGCCGCACAGCCTTTTTGCAGCCCGCGATGCTCAAGTCCGACAGGCTCCTAGAGCCACGCCGGGTGAGACCGGACTGCGAGTGGGGTCAGAAGTCGAGCGGGTCCACGTCCACGGCCCAGCGCACCCGTGAGCGCTGGGCGGCAAGCGCGCTGCGCCATGCCGTCAGCAGGTTCTGCAAGGCGCCGCGATGGGAGCCTTCGAGCAGCATCTGCATGCGGTGCACATCGGCCACGCGTGCCAGTGCAGCGGGAATCGGGGGGTAAAGCGTCACACCCAGGGACTGCGCCAGCGGAGCGGCCAGTTGTTGCGCCAGAGCGAGGAAGTCGACGACCGCGTCGATCTGCCGGTGCTCGGCGCGCAACAGGGCCTGATAGGTGAACGGCGGCATGCCGCCTCGCTCTCGCTCGGCCAGTTCGGCCTGGGCGAAGCCGGGATAGTCGTGCGCGACCAGCGCCCGGTAGAGCGGGTGCTCGGGGTGGGCGGTCTGCACCAGCATCTCGGGCGTGGATGCGTCGGCACCGCCGGGGGCCGAGACCGCCCGGCCCGCGCGTCCGGCGGCCTGCATGAGCTGGGCGAAGAGGCGTTCGGGGCCGCGCGGATCGTGGGTGAACAGCCCGGCATCGGGGTTGAGCGCGGCCACCAGCGTGACGCGCTGGAAGTCGTGCCCTTTGGTCACCATCTGCGTGCCGACCAGAATGTCCACTTCGCCGGCATGGACGCTGTCGAAACGGCTCGCTGCCGCGCCCTTGCGGCGGGTGCTGTCGGCGTCGATGCGGGCGATGCGGGCCTGGGGGTATTTCTCGGCCAGGGCCTCTTCCACCCGCTGCGTGCCCTTGCCTACGGGCTGCAGATCGAGACTGCCGCAGCCCGGGCAGGCTCGCGGCACGGCGGCCTGGTAGCCGCAGTGGTGGCAGCGCAGGGTGCGGTCGGTGCGGTGGAAGACGAGGTGCGCGTCGCAGTGCGGACATTCCGACATCCAGCCGCAGTCCGGGCAGCTCAGCACCGGGGCGTAGCCGCGGCGGTTGAGAAACAGCAGGCTTTGCTCGCCGCGTTCGAGCCGCTGGCGCAGCGCGGCGTCGAGCGTCTGGCCGATCAGGGCACCACTGGAGCGCAACGTCGCGTCGCGCCGCGTGTCGGCAAGGCGCACGCCGGGCAGCACGCCCGTGGCGCGCTGGGTCAGGGTGAGCAGACGGTAGCGTCCGGTCTGCGCCGCGCGCCAGCTCTCCAGCGACGGCGTGGCTGAACCCAGAACGACGGCTATGCCCAGCTGCTGCCCCCGCCACAGGGCAAGATCGCGCGCCGAGTAACGGGCCCCTTCCTGTTGCTTGTAGGAGGCATCATGTTCTTCGTCGACCACGATAAGCCGCAAGCCCGGCATCGACGCCAGAGCGGCCAGGCGGGTGCCGAGCACGATCCGCGCCTGCCCGGTGTGGGCCGCCAGCCAATGGCGCAGGCGCCGGCCCTCCGACAGCCCGCTGTGCAAGACCGCCAGATGCGCTGCGCCGAAGCGTTGCTCGAATCGCCTGACCAGTTGGGGCGTGAGGTTGATTTCGGGCGTGAGGACCAGTACCTGCGCCATGGGCTCGCGTTGCAGCACCTCGGCCGCGGCATGCAGATAGACCTCCGTCTTGCCGCTACCGGTCACCCCGAACAGCAGGAAGGGCGCAAACCCGTCTCGCGCGGCGATGGCCCGCAGCGCCTGGGCCTGTTCGGGATGAAGATCGGGCGCGGGCGTCAAACGGTCCGCCGGGGCGGAATCGACGGCCTCCACCCAGCCGGCCTGCGCCCAGCCGGACAGCACCTGCCGCGCTTGGGGATGCAGCCTGCGCGCTTCGCTCAAGGCGAGGGAGGGAGGCTCGGACGAAGCGGGCGAGGCCTCGGGGCCCCGCACCCCCAGCGCCTGCGCCAGGCGCCAGAGCGCCACACTGCGTGCGGCAAGGGCTCCGGGCAGCGCTGAAAGGCCTTGCGCAGTACAGCGGTAGACGAGATCTTGAGGTGGCGGCGCCGTCGCAAGATCGGTCGGCTTGCGGTTGCGCAGCGGCGCGGGCAGCGCCGCGCCGATGACCTCGCCCAGGGCGCGCTGGTAATAACGGGCCACGAACTGCAGCAATTCGCGCCAGGCCGCGTCGAGCGGAGGCAGGGCGTCGAAAACCGCCTCGATGGGGCGCAGCGCGGTCGAACGCGTCGGGTCGTCCCGTGTGGAGCAAGTCATCACCACGCCGCTGACCGTCTGGCGGCCCAGCGGCACCCGCACCAGGGTGCCCGGGGCGAGGGGCGCCTCGGCCTGGTAATCGAGCCCCTGAAGGCCCGGCGCATCAACGGCGACCTGAAGAACGAGGCACATGGGCTAGGCGCGGGTGATGGAAGTCAGGGTGTGAAACCGGCGCTAAGTCGGCGTGAAGTCAAGGTTTATTTTGGCGCGGAAAGGGGTGTGGATAACTCTGTGCATCAATCCTGTGCCCCTCGGCGTTCAAGCTGTGGATAAGCCTGTGCAAAACAATTTGCCGAATTGTGAAATATCGAAAAATTTACAGAAAATCAATGACTTGGATGAGAAAATTTCAAGTCAAATCTGTGGTCAACTTGCTGCGCTGCAGAGGAACCAAAAATGTGCATAAGCTGATGGAAGGCCCTTGACAAAGCGAAAATTCCTTCATTGCCATAGAGACGGCCCCGCCGGCAGTCCTGGCCGGGATCTCCGGTTGCTTTCAGCGAACCGAACGGTGCAAGGGGCGGCTGTGGCTGTGGACGGCTTCGACCAGGGCCGAGACATGCTCGGGCGGCGTGAACTGCGAGATGCCGTGCCCGAGATTGAACACATGGCCCACGCCCGCATCGACCGGGCCGAAGCTGTCGAGCAGCCGGTGGGCCTCGGCGGCAATGGCCTCGGGCGGGGCGAACAGCACGGTGGGGTCGAGATTGCCCTGGAGTGCCACTTTGTGACCCACGCGGGCACGGGCGCGGCCCAGATCGGTGGTCCAGTCCAGCCCAAGGCCGTCGGCACCGGTGTCGGCCATGGCCTCCAGCCATTGGCCGCCACCCTTGGTGAACAAAATCACCGGCACGTCGGCCGCGTCGGCGCGGGCTTTGAGCGCGGCGATCACTCGCTGGCTGTAGGCCAGGGAGAAGGCCTGGAAGGCGCCATCGGCCAGAACGCCGCCCCAGGAGTCGAAGATCATCACGGCCTGGGCGCCGGCGTCGATCTGCGCCGCCAGGTATTGCGTCACCGCCTCGGCGTTGATCGCGAGAATGCGGTGCATCAGATCGGGGCGGCTGTACAGCAGGGTCTTGACGGTGCGGTAGTCGTCGCTGCCGCCGCCTTCGACCATGTAGCAGGCCAGCGTCCACGGGCTGCCGGAAAAGCCGATGAGCGGGACGCGCTGGGTGCCGTTCTGCACCAGGGCGCGGCGGATCTGCGCCACCGCGTCGAACACATAGCGCAGTTTGTCCATGTCGGGCACGGCCAGGGCGGCGACATCGGCCTCGGTGCGCAGCGGGCGGTCGAACTTCGGGCCTTCTCCGGCGGCGAAGCGCAGCCCCAGTCCCATCGCATCCGGCACGGTGAGAATGTCGGAGAACAGAATGGCGGCGTCCAGCGCGTAGCGGTCCAGGGGCTGCAGCGTCACCTCGGTGGCGAAGTCGGGGTTTTGCGCCAGGCCGAGAAAGCTGCCGGCGCGCGCGCGGGTGGCGTTGTACTCGGGGAGATAGCGCCCGGCCTGGCGCATGAGCCAGAGCGGGGTGTAGTCGGTGGGCTGGCGGCGCAGGGCGCGCAGGAAGGTATCGTTGGCAAGAGGGGCGGTCATGGGCGGTATTGTCGCAAACCG
>JAJTBQ010000212.1 GCA_021286835.1 Thiomonas sp. | reverse complement strand
GCAGGTCGGCGCAGGACGACAGCGCCAGCGGCAGCGCGAGAAACAGCACCGTCGGGACGAGACGCAAAGGGCGGAACAGGATGGGGCGAGACACGATCATGCGGATAGAGAGGTGGGTCGGTCGGGAAGAAAGACGCGGAATACCGCGCCTGGGCCCGATCGGGACAGAAGTTCGAGGGTGCCGCCATGCATCTGCGCGTACTGCCGGGCCAGGGCCAGGCCCAGCCCGGTGCCGCGCAGCGCGCTGGCCGGCTGGTTGCGGCCCTGAAAGAACGGCTGAAACAAGCGGTCGTGATCCTCCGGCGCCACGCCGGGACCTTGGTCGCTCACGCGGATCTCGATGCCGCCCGGCACAGGCGCCGCCTCAAACCCGATTTTGCCGCCCTGCGGACTGAAACGGATGGCGTTGATCAGCAGATTCTCGAACAGGCTTTCCAGTTTGGCACGGTCACCCTGAATCTGCAGAGTCGAACAGCCGCAGCTCACTTGCACGGCGCGCGCGCGCAGGGTCAGGTGATTGCGGCGGATCAGCCCGGCGAGCAGTCGGCGCAGCTTCACCGTAGTGATCTGCAGCGGCTCGGGATGATGCAGGGCGCTGTCGTAGTGGATGAGGCTGTCGATGCGCTGGTGCAGGTCGCGCACATTGCCGCGCATGATGCGGGCGATCGACTGCTGCTCGGCGTTGAGCGGTCCGCACACGCCTTCGGCCAGCAGATCCACCCCCTCCTTCATCGAGGCCAGCGGGGTCTTGAGCTCGTGCGAGACATGCCGCAGCAACTGGGCTTTCTGCGCCTCCAGATCGGCCAGCCTGCGGCGCAGCCAGTCGAGCTGCACGCCCAGATCGACCAGGTCGCGCGGCCCCGAGACGCCTGGCGCCGGGCCGAGCTGGCCTTCACCCAGGCGCTGGATGGCGTACTTGATCTGCCGCAGCGGCCGGCCGAGCAGCCAGGAGAACAGCAGTGCGAGGCACACCGAAAGACTCACGCTGGCGAGCGTGAGCCACCCGAGCACCGACCACAAGCGGCTGGAGACCTGCCGCAGACGCTCTTCCTGCTGATCGACCAGATCGTTGCTGTGTCCGATCAGGCTGTCGGCGGCGTGGCGCATGGCGTCGAACTGCGGGTTAAGCGCGTTGAACACCTTGGCGCCGTCCTTGCCCCGGCCCGGCGCCATCACGTCGGCATACAGAGAGGCCTCCAGCGTGCCCAGCGCCCGCAGCGTGTGCAGTTGATCGGGCGGCAGCGGCATGGCCTGCAGCTGCTCGGCATCGTGCGCAAACGCTTCATGCGCCTGCTCCACGCCGCGGCACAGCGCGGCGTCCTGCAGCACCAGACACTGGCCGCTGGCCCGCTGCAGATTGTCGATGTCCTGCGCGAGCTGGCGTGAGGTGCGCGTGAGCTGCACCGCCACCGCCACCGAATGGCGCGCCTGCGTGGCCACGTGGTCGAACAGATAGGCCGTGACCGACAGTCCGATCACCAGGGGCAGCCCCACCAGCGCGAAGCTCCACAGCAGCAGGGCCGAAAACGAGATGCCGAACGGCGCGCGCAGGTTGAAAGCCATGGCGCGAACGAAGCTCTCAGACCCCGTAGGCCTCGCGGTACTGCTGCACCGCGGGACGCCAGCGCGCCAGCTCGTCGTGGCCGCTGTCGGCCAGATAGGCCAGCAGGCTGCCGAGATTGGCGATGGAAATGACCGGCAGGCCATACTCCTGGCTGACATGCTGCACGGCGGAGACGTCGAGCGTGCGGCCCTGGATCGCGGCCTTCTCCTGGCGGTCGAGCGCGATGAGCACGGCGGCGGGTTCGGCCCCGGCCGCGCGGATCAGCCGGACCGATTCGCCCGTGGCCGTTCCTGCGGAAATCACGTCATCGACGATGACCACCCTTCCGCGGATGGGCGCGCCCACCGTGGTGCCGCCTTCGCCGTGATCCTTGGCTTCCTTGCGGTTGTAGGCAAAGCCCACATTGCGGCCCAGCCGCGCCAGTTCCACCGCGACCACGGCGCCCAGCGGAATGCCCTTGTACGCCGGGCCGAACAACATGTCGAACGCCACGCCGCTGTCGAGCAGGGCGCGGGCGTAGAACTGAGCCAGCCGCGCCAGCATGGCCCCGTCGTTGAACAGGCCGGCGTTGAAGAAATAGGGCGATTGCCGCCCCGCCTTGGTAGTGAAGTCGCCAAAGGCGATCACACCGCTGTCGACGGCGAAACGGATGAAGTCGAGCGCGTTCTGCGCGGAGGCTGAAGACGAAGTCGGGGAGGACATGATGGCGTGCAGGGTGTGGCAGCGCAGCAGGGCGCGCCGCCCAATAGACGATCTGGGGACGATCTGGGTTCAGAGCCGCATTGTGCCGCAGGACAGCCCTCGGCCAGAGCCGGGCGCGCGTCTGCGGCTACAGTGCAGCCATGCTCGCCTACCGACACGCCTTTCACGCCGGCAACCACGCCGACGTCCTCAAACATCTGGTGCTGGTGCAGGTGCTCCGGCACATGAACCGCAAAGACAAGCCCTATTGGGTGATCGACACCCACGCGGGCGCCGGCGGCTATGCCCTGCACGAAGCCTCGGCGCAGAAGAATGCTGAATATGCCGACGGTATCGAGCGGCTCTGGAACCGCAAAGACGCCCCGGCGGCGGTTGCCGACTACCTGGCGCAGATCCGCGCCTTCAATACCAGCGGTGCTCTGCTCTATTACCCCGGCTCCCCGGCCATCGCCCACCAGCTCATGCGCGAACAGGACAAGCTGCGCCTATTCGAGCTGCACCCCAGCGATCACCGCGTGCTCGACGCCACGTTCGGCAGCCAGCCGGGCGTGCAGGTGCGGTGCGCCGACGGCTTTGTCGCGCTCAAGAGCCTGCTGCCGCCCCAGGACCGTCGTGCCGTCGTGCTGCTCGACCCGTCCTACGAGCTGAAGACCGACTACGCCGCGCTGCGCAACACCCTGAGCGATGCGCTGCAGCGATTCGCCGTGGGCACCTATGCGGTGTGGTACCCGGTGCTGCAGCGGCGAGAGTCGCATCTGCTGCCGCAGCAGTTGCGCCGCATCGCCGGACAGGCCGACTGGCTCGATGTGCGCATGCAGGTGCGCGAGCCCGACGCCAGCGGCTTCGGCTTGTTGGGCAGCGGCATGTTTCTCGTCAACCCGCCCTGGACGCTGCACGACACCCTGCGCGACGTGCTGCCCTGGCTCACCGGGATGCTCGGCCAGTTCAAGGGCGCGCATTTCTCCCTGGAACAACAGGCCGCATAGCCCCCGGCTTCTCCCCCGAATGCGGGCAGAGCGCCGCTCCGATCTGTCAACTATTGTCAAAAGCAGGCCGGGGAACCTTGCATTTGTCACAGAACCCGCCGACCATTCGGGCCGTGTGGATCTATTCGCTCCACCAGCCCTTCTACGTCATGCGGGGCATTGCCCGGCATCGTTCGACCTTCTTCAGGAGTCTTCCATGGCAGTCAGCTTCGAGTTGCGCAAAAGCGAAAAAGGCCAGTTCCACTTCTCGCTCAAGAATGCAGACGGTTCCACCTTGCTCGGCAGCGAGCAATACGAGAGCAAGGCGTCCGCGGAAAACGGCATCGCCTCGGTGAAGAAGAACAGCGTATTGCCCGAGCGTTTCGACAAACAGGTCGCCAGCGATGGCCGGGCCTACTTCACGCTGAAGGCGGCCAATCATCAGATCGTGGGCACCAGCCCCATGTTCGGAACCGCCGACAAGCGCGACGCCGCGCTCGCCCTGGTCCATGCGGAAGCCGAGCATGCGGTGGTGCACGACCACGCCTGAGGTCCGCGAGAGCCGGGCTTGACCCTGCCCAAACCCGGCGTGGAGGGTCGTCGATAGACTTGCACGGGTTTC
>JAJTBQ010000211.1 GCA_021286835.1 Thiomonas sp. | reverse complement strand
GCGGTGGTGTCGTTGCAGGCGTATCTGCGTCTGGCGCGCGCCCAGGCCGAGCCGCCGGTGCTCACACCAGCCTATCTCGCGCTGTCGGAGGCCTCGCGCAAGCTGGGCGATCTGGACCAGGCCCGGCGCTGGCTCGACCAGATCGAGCCCGACGCCAACAACCGCCTCGCCGTCGTCAGCAGCCGCGCGGCGATTCTGGTGCAGCAGGGCAAGATGGACGAGGCGCTCAAGCTGGCGGATTCCCTGCCTCGGGGCAGCGCGGCACAGCGCAAGGATCGCTGGCTGGCCCGTGCGCAGATCTTGCGCGAGGCCGGGCATTTCGAGGCGTCGTTCAGGCTGCTGCAGTCCGCGCTCAAGCAGATGCCCGATGATGTCGATCTGCTCTACGAAGCATCGATGATGGCTGACAAGAGCGGCCACTTCAAGGAGATGATGGCGATGCTGCGCAAGGCCATCACGCTCGATCAGGATTCGCAGCCAGCCTACAACGCCCTCGGCTACACCCTGGCTGATCGCGGCGAACAGTTGCCCGAAGCCCGCAAGCTGGTGGCCCGCGCGCTGGTGCTGTCTCCGGGCAATCCCTTCGTGCTCGACAGCATGGGCTGGGTCGAATACAAGATGGGGCGCAAGGATCAGGCGCTCGATCTGTTGCAGCAGGCCTACGACGCGCGGCCCGATCCGGAAATCGGCGCCCACCTGGGCGAGGTGCTCTGGCAGCTTGGTCAGCGTGATCGGGCGCGTGCCATCTGGCGTGAAGCCATCGATCGCGCGCCGCATGACACCATGGTGCAGGCGGTGCTGCGCAAGTTTGGCGTGACGTTCTGATGCGGCGCCGTGTTTTCAGCTCGGCCCTTTTCGGCGCCGCAGCGCTGATTCTGGGCGGCTGCGCCGCGCCGCAGGTCTCCCAGTCACCCGAGGCCCCAGACACGCTTGTCATGGCGGGGCGTCTGTCACTCGTCAGCGGTCAGCCCGATGCGCAGAAGGCGCTCTACGGCGGATTCCGGCTGGTGTTGAAAGGTGCGGCTTCTGGCGAGTTCGAAGTCTTCTCGCCCTTGGGGCAAATGATGGCCAAGGCCGCGTGGAGTCCAGGTCAGGCCAGCTTGGACGATGGACGGCAGACGCAGCGCTACGGCTCTTTTGACGACATGACCCGCGCCGCCCTCGGCGTGGCGCTGCCGCAAGCCGCCTTGCAGGACTGGGTGCGCGGCCGTCCAGCCGCTGGCCTGCCATCAACGGCGCTGGAAGACGGCGGCTTCTCGCAACTGGGGTGGCGGGTGCGGCCGACCTGGCGCGACGGTGCACTTGCCCTGGTCGAGGCGCAGCGCCAGACGGGTGAGCCCACCGAGCTGCGCATGGTGATCGAGTCCACCACGGCGCAGCCGGCTGCGGTGGCGTCGCAGGCCTCTCGTTGAAGCACGGCGGCTGGTTTCGTTCATGCGCGCCCTGTTCAACCTGCCCGCGCCGGCAAAGATCAACTGGTTTCTCCACATCACCGGCAGGCGGCCGGACGGCTATCACACCCTGCAGACGGTCTTTCAGTTCATCGATTGGAACGACACCATCGATCTGATCCGCCGTGACGACGGGGTCATTCGCAGAATCGGAGCGGACGATCTGCCGCAGGACGATCTCTGCGTGCGCGCGGCGCGTCTGCTCCAGGAGTTCACCGGGTGCCGGAGCGGAGTCGACATTCATCTGCGCAAGTCCATTCCGCAGCAGGCCGGGCTCGGCGGCGGCAGCTCCGACGCGGCTACGGTGCTGCTTGGGCTCAACCTTCTGTGGCGTCTCGACCTGCCGCGCGCCGACCTCATGAGCCTTGGCCTGCAGCTCGGCGCCGACGTGCCCATCTTCATCTTCGGCCGCAATGCCTGGGCGGAAGGTGTGGGCGAGAAGCTGCAGGCCATCCGGCTGCCCACACCCTGGTTTGCTGTGGTGCATCCAGGACGCGGCCTGTCCACAGGCGCCGTGTTTTCCACCCTTGACTTGACAACCCCGAGGCCCGAAGCAAAAATAGCAGGCTTTGCTGAATGGCTTGGCAAGTTTTGCGAGTCTGGTGGGCAAGGGCAAGGCGCTGAGCGAGGGATGAATGTTCCGGACGTTCCCGACGAATTGGGCTTTTTCCCCGCCAAGGGAGCAAGCCCATTGTGGGGCAGGAACGATTTGCAGCCTGGCGCCGTCGCGCTGGAGCCCGAAGTGGCTCGGGCGATGGAGGCCGTACGCGCTGAACTGGATCGCAGGCCATCTGGGCTGCGCTTCGAGGTGCGGATGACGGGCTCGGGTAGTGCAGTTTTTGCCTTGGTCGACGCTTCAGTCGTGCAAGGATTGCAGGACGAGGGCGGTTTACCGGCAGGTGTGCCGGCCTCATGGCCAGCGGGCTGGAGGGGCCGACTATGCAAGGGATTGCGCGAGCATCCCTTGCAGCACTGGATTCAAGCATAATGTCGGCCTTGCGTTGCGAACGCGCAGCGCAGAAGGTAAACGGTTTTTTAGTCATTCGCCTCGTGCGGATGATGTTGGGGAGTCGCCAAGTTGGTTAAGGCACCGGATTTTGATTCCGGCATGCGAGGGTTCGAGTCCTTCCTCCCCAGCCACGATTTTTGAAAGCCGAATTTTGAAAGCGTTTCGCCTGCGGCGCTGCAGACCGCGGGCTTTGCCAGGGTGGTCAGACGCCCCGGCATTTCAGGCGCAGTGATCGCGCAACACTCCACCATGACACCGAATCCGGCGGACTTTATTCTGTTCACCGGCAATGCCAATCCGGCGCTTGCCCAGGAAGTTGCGGAACAACTCGGTATCGGCCTTGGCCAGGCCTACATCGGCAGGTTCTCGGACGGTGAAGTGACCGTCGAGATCCAACAGAACGTCCGGGCGCGCGAGGTGTTCATCGTCCAGTCCACCTGCGCGCCGACCAATGACAACCTGATGGAACTGCTCATCATGGTCGATGCACTCAAGCGTGCCTCGGCCGAGCGCATCACGGCCGTCATCCCCTATTTCGGTTACGCGCGGCAGGATCGGCGCCCTCGGTCCGCACGTGTGCCCATCACGGCGAAAGTCGTGGCCAACGTCCTGCAGGCGGCCGGCGTTGCGCGGGTGGTCACCATGGATCTGCACGCCGACCAGGTGCAGGGCTTCTTCGATATTCCGGTCGACAATATCTACGCTTCACCGATCTTGTTGTCGGATCTGCGCGAAAAGAATTACAGCGATCTCATCGTGGTCTCGCCCGACATCGGCGGCGTGGTGCGTGCCCGCGCGCTGGCCAAGTTGATGGACTGTGATCTGGCCATCATCGACAAGCGCCGCCCCAAGCCGAACGTTTCGGAGGTGATGAACGTCATCGGCGAGATCGAAGGGCGCAACTGCATCATCATGGACGACATGGTGGACACCGCCGGCACGCTGACGAAAGCCGCCGAGGTGCTCAAGACGCGCGGTGCCAAACGGGTCATGGCCTATTGCACCCACCCGGTGCTGTCCGGCCCGGCCATTCAGCGCCTGCAGAACAGCGCCATCGACGAACTGGTCGTCACCAACACCATTCCGCTGCGCCAGGAAGCGCGCGAATGCGGCAAGATCCGCCAGCTTTCCGCGGCCTCGCTCATTGCGCAGACCATTCAGCGCATTGCTTACGGCGGCTCGGTGCTGCAACTGTTCAACGAGCAGGAAACCCTTTTCTGATTCTTTTGTCCGCCGATTCCGGCGGGTTCTCACGGCGCTGGTCGCAGGCGCCGTTCACCACGGGGCATGGCCCCTTTTTCAGGAGTCGACATGAAAGTCGTCGCATTCGAACGTAGTTTGCAGGGCACTGGTGCGAGCCGCCGCCTGCGTCGTGCCGGGAAGACCCCCGGCAT
>JAJTBQ010000008.1 GCA_021286835.1 Thiomonas sp. | reverse complement strand
GTGCTCGCGCTCCACCGCGACCAGTTCCGCGTGTTCGCCCTGGCGGCGCACAACAACGCCGACAAGCTGTTCGCGCAGTGTGTCGAGTTTCGTCCGGTTTACGCGGTCCTCGGAAGCGCGGAGGCGGCCATCCGCCTGCAGCAGCGTCTGCGCGCCGCAGCTTGCCCCACCGAAGTGCTGAGCGGCCCCAAGGCGCTTGACGACGTGGCCGCCGCCGGCGAAGTGGACCTGGTCATGGCCGCCATTGTGGGGGCGGCAGGCTTGTCCGCCAGTCTTGCCGCGGCCCGCGCTGGAAAGCGCTTGCTGCTGGCCAACAAGGAGTCGCTGGTCGTTGCGGGCGACCTGTTGTTGCAGGCGCTGGCACAAGGCGGCGGCGATCTCATCCCCATCGACAGCGAGCACAGCGCCATCCAGCAGAGCCTGCCCGACGATCGCAGCCGCTGGCCGGCCGATGTGCGCAACATCGTGCTGACGGCATCGGGCGGACCCTTTCGGCGGCGCGAGGCGTCTTCACTGCAAGCGGTCACGCCGGAAGAGGCCTGCGCGCATCCGAACTGGAGCATGGGCGCCAAGATATCGGTCGATTCCGCGACCATGATGAACAAGGCGCTCGAAGTCATCGAGGCGCACTACCTGTTCGGCATGCGCCCCGAGCAGATCGAGGTGCTGATTCATCCGCAGAGCATCGTGCATTCGATGGTCAACTATCACGACGGCTCGATGATCGCGCAGCTCGGACAGCCAGACATGCGCACGCCGATCGCCTATGGCCTGTCCTATCCCGCGCGCATCGCATCGGGCGCGCCCTGGCTCGACCTCGCGCGCGTGGGGCGGCTCGACTTCGAGCAGCCTGATCCCCAGCGCTTCCCCGGACTCGCCCTGGCATTCGAGGCCCTGCGCATGCCGACGGGGGCTTGCGCCGTGCTCAACGCCGCCAATGAGATCGCCGTTGAGGCCTTTCTCCAGCGGCGCATCCGATTCACCGATATTCACCGCATCAATGCGGAATTGCTCGCAAGCGCACAATGCGCAGGCTGTGATTCGCTGGAGGCCCTGAGCGAGCTTGACGCGCAGACGCGGCTCCAGGCGCAGCGGCATGTCGCGCAACTCGCGTCTTCCGGGCGCGACAGCGCGTCGCAACTGGCTTGACCCGAGACCATGAACCTGCTCATCACCCTGCTGGCGTTTGCCTTCGCACTTGGCCTGCTCATCACCATCCATGAGTACGGGCACTACCGTGTCGCGGTAGCCTGTGGCGTCAAGGTGCTGCGGTTTTCCATCGGCTTCGGCAAGCCGCTGCTGCGCTGGACGCGGGGTGCCGACAGAACGGAATTCACCTTGTCGTCGATTCCCCTGGGCGGCTATGTGAAGATGCTCGACGAACGCGAAGGCGAAGTCGCCGAGCGCGACCTGCCGCGGGCCTTCAACCGGCAGAGCCTGTCCAAGCGCGCGGCCATCGTCGCTGCCGGGCCGGCTGCCAATCTGCTGCTTGCCGTGGTGCTGTTCGCCGTCGTGGCCCTGGTCGGTGTCCAAGAGCCGGTCGCCATTCTGGGGGTGCCGCCCGCCCAGTCGACCGCCGCCATGGCGGGCGTGCAGGGCGGCGAGCGCGTCGTGGCCATTGTTCAAGATGGCCAGCAGGAAGCCGTGCAGAGTTGGACGGGCTTGCGTTGGAGCCTGTTGAACGCCGCGATGAATGGCGAGCGCATCGGTCTTGTCGTCGAGCGCACCTCCGACGGCCCCCAGCGGGAGATTGCCCTGGATTTCTCGTCCAGCATGCGCGCGGCGGAAAACGCCGGCTTTCTGGCGAACTATGGCTTGCACTTGCAGAGCCCGCCGGCAGAGATTCGCGAGGTTGTCGCTGGCGGTCCGGCGCAGCGCAGCGGCCTGCGCGCGGGTGACCTGATCACGGCGGTGGACGGCCAGCCCGTCGCCACGGCCGATGGTTTGATGGCGGCCATTCAAGGCTCGGCGGGCAAGGCGCTGCAACTGGAAGTCCGGCGTGATGGCCGGCTGTTTCAGACCCGGCTTCAGCCCAAGACCGTGGCCGTCGGTGGCAAGTCGGTCTGGCGCATCGAGGCCATGCTGGGTGGTGAGGTGCCCATGGTGAAGATCGAGCGCAACCCGCTGCAGGCCCTGCAGGATGGGGTGCAGCGCACCTGGGAGCTTTCGGTGCTGACCTTGAAGACGCTGGGTCGTATGGTGATAGGTCAGGCTTCCCTGCAGAACCTCAGTGGTCCGGTCACGATTGCCGATTACGCGGGCAAGAGTGCCGAGCTGGGCTGGGTGGCTTACCTCAGCTTTCTGGCCGTCGTCAGCGTGAGTCTTGGCGTGCTCAATCTGCTGCCTCTGCCCGTTCTGGACGGGGGGCATCTCCTGTATTATGCGTACGAGGGATTGACCCGCCGCAGCGTCTCGCAGCGCTGGCAGGAAAGGCTGCAGCAAGGCGGTCTCGTGGTCATCGCCATGATGATGGCCATCGCCCTCTACAACGATTTGGCGCGCTTGCTCGGCCAGATGCACTAATCCAGCTCGAGGTCAATTTGAGGTTTTCTCCCGCACTTCGTTGTGCGACGGCGGTTGTGATCGCTGTTGCAGGCGTGCAAGCACACGCAGCTGACTCTTTCACCATCAAGGACATCCGGGTCGATGGTCTGCAAAGAACCGAGCCGGGTACGGTCTTCAGCTATCTGCCGTTCCGGGTCGGTGAGACCTACACGCCAGAAAACGGTGCGGCAGCCATCCGCGCGCTTTTCGCCACGGGCCTTTTCAAGAACGTGCGCATCGAGACGAGCGACGACGATGTCGTGACCATCATCGTCGAGGAGCGTCCGACCATTGCCGGTGTCGAATTCGCCGGGACCAAGGAGTTCGAGAAAAAGGCGCTGACCACCGCGCTGGCCTCCGTCGGTCTCGCCGAGGCCCGGCCCTACGATCAGGCGCTGATTGATCAGGCCGTCCAGGAACTCAAGCAGCAATATCTCGCCAAGGGCTTCTACGGCACGGAGGTCAATGTCACGACCACGCCGCTGCCGCGCAATCGGGTGAATGTGCTGTTCACCGTGGTCGAAGGGCAGATTGCGAAGATCCGCGCCATCCGCATCGTTGGCAACAAGGTCTACAGCGAGGGCACGCTGCGCGATTTATTCACGCTGAGCACCCCCGGCTGGCTGAGTTGGTACACCAAGGATGACCAGTATTCCAAGGCCAAGCTCAACACCGATCTTGAGACCCTGCGCTCGTACTACCAGGACCGGGGTTATCTCGACTTCCGCATCGACTCCACGCAGGTGGCCCTGTCGCCCAACAAGGACGGCATCTACATCACGGTCAATGTGCATGAGGGGCCGAAGTTCACCGTCTCCGGCTATCAGCTTGCGGGCAATTATCTGGGGCAGGACAACGAGTTCCGGGCCCTGGTCAAGCTCAAGCCGGGCGAAACCTACAGCGCCCAGGCGCTGAACGACAGCGTCAAGGCGATCACCAATCAGTTCGGGGTGTATGGCTACGCGTTCGCACGGGTGGAGTCCAAGCCGGTGATCGACCGGCAGACCGATCAGGTTGCCTTCACCATCACGGCTGATCCGGGCAAGCGCATCTATGTGCGCCGCATCGACATCGCAGGCAACAGCCGTACGCGCGACGAAGTGATCCGGCGCGAGTTCCGGCAGTTCGAAGATTCCTGGTACGACTCCGATCGGATCAAGCTCTCGCGCGACCGGGTGGACCGCCTGGGCTATTTCAAGGACGTGACGCTGCAGCCGCGCGAAGTGCCGGGCACCAACGATCAGGTCGATCTCGACATGAACGTGGAGGAGAAGCCCACGGGCAGCCTGTCTCTGGGCGTGGGCTTTTCAAGCGCGGACAAGCTGTCGTTCAACGCTGGGATCAGCCAGGACAATATCTTCGGCAGCGGCAACAATCTCGCGGTCGATTTCAACACGTCGAGCTATTACCGCACTCTGTCGGTGTCGAGCACGAATCCGTATTTCACCGAAGACGGCATCAGCCGTACGGTGAATGCGTATTACCGCACCATCCAGCCTTACACCAGCCAGGGTGACAACTACAAGATCGTCACGCCGGGCTTCAACCTCCAGTTCGGCATTCCGTTCACCGAAGTGGACCGCGTGTTCTTCGGCGTCGGATTCGAGCGCTACACCCTGGATCTCGCGCCCGGTGCGCCCGCGTCCTACATTGCCTATGTCAACCAGTTCGGCAAGACGTCCAGCGGCGTTCCTCTGACCATAGGCTGGCAGCGCGACAGCCGCAACAGCGCCCTGGTGCCGACCGACGGCCGCTACCAGCGTCTGAGCTTCGAGATCAGCCCGTTCAGCACCCTGCGCTACGACCGTGTGACCTATCAGTACCAGCAGTACCTGCCCCTGACGCGCAACTCCAACCTCGCCTTCAATGGCCTGGTGGGCTACGCCCACGGGCTGAATGGTCGGCCGCTGCCGGTGTTCAAGAACCTGTACGCTGGGGGTATCGGCACGGTGCGTGGCTTCGAGCAAAGCTCGCTGGGCCCGCAGGATGCCCAGGGCAACGCCTTGGGCGGCGCCAAGATGCTGATCGCCGATTTCGAGTATCAGTTTCCCTTCCCGGGCACGGGGGCCGACAAATCGCTGCGGATGTCGTTCTTCAATGACAACGGCTATGTCTGGGGCGAGAACCAGAAAGTCAGCCTGAGCGATATGCGTTCGTCCGTCGGCATCGGCGTGTCCTGGATTTCGCCCATTGGTCCGTTGAAGTTCAGTCTGGCCAAGGCGGTTCGCTACAAGTCCACCGATAAACTCCAGCGCTTCCAGTTCACGGTGGGCGCCGGTTTCTAAAACCTCATTCGATTGCCATGAAATTCCACACCATCTCACGCACTCTTCTGGCTGCGGTCTGCGCCTCCGCCTTTTTGGTTTGTTCGCCGGTCATGGCGCAGACGACGGCACCTGCGGCTGGCGCCACAGCCAACGCATCTTTCAAGATCGGCTTCATCAACACCGAACGGGTTCTGAAGGACTCGACCCTGGCCAAGGCGGCCCAGCAAAAGCTGGAGGCCGAGTTCTCCAAGCGGGACAAGGAACTGCAGGACATGGCCGCCAAGATCAAGGCCACCAATGACAGTCTGGAGAAAAACGGCCCGGTGATGTCCGATGCCGATCGCATCAAGGCGCAGCAGAACCTCGTGGACATGAACCGCGAGTTCCAGCGCCGGCAGCGCGAGTTCTCGGAAGATCTCAATGCCCGTCGCAACGAGGCGCTGGCTTCGGTGCTCGACAAGGCCAACAAGGTCGTGCGCGATATTGCGCAGAAAGACCACTACGACATCATCTTCCAGGAAGCGGTTTACGTGAATCCGCGCATCGACATCACCGACAAGGTGCTCAAGGCGCTGGATGCTCAGTCGGGCAAGTGAGCCAGTCGGCCATGCCAGGTCCGCACGGCCGTTCCGAAGGAACTGACCCCCTCTCGGGGGAGGACGCGCGCAGCGGGGCAGGGGGCAGTTTCAACCTGGCGCCTGGCGGTTCCATGGAGGGCCTCACACTCCAGCAGATCGCTACCCGACTCGGCGGTGAACTCGTCGGAAGTGGGCAGGTCGTGGTTCAACGGCTTCGGCCCCTGGCTTCGGCAACGCAGGCCGACATCACCTTCCTGAATCGAGACAGGCTGCGGTCGCAACTGGCCGAGACCGATGCCGCGGCGGTCATCCTGCCGGAGTCGCTGCGAGGCGCTTTGCCGAAATCGGGCAACGCGATCTACACCGCAGATCCCTACCTGTACTACGCGCGCTTGTCGCAGTGGTTCTGGGCGCTGCGGCAGCCGGCGTTTCAACCTGGCTGCCATGCCACGGCGCAGATCGACTCCACCGCCCGCGTTTCGCCCCAGGCCCGTGTCGATGCCTTTGCCGTCGTCGAGGCGGGGGCCGACATTGCTGAGGGGGCGCATATCGGGGCTGGGTGTTTTGTGGGACGCGACGTCGTCATCGGGCCTGGTTCCGTCCTGCATCCGCGCAGCAGCGTGGCATGGGGATGCCGCCTGGGCGCGCGTTGCGTGCTGCAAACGGGCGCCGTGGTCGGAAGCGACGGCTTCGGGTACGCCCGCGACGCCAGCGGCGCCGGCGTCAAGATTGCCCAGGTCGGCATCGCGGTGCTGGGAGACGATGTGGAGGTGGGCGCCAACAGCACCATCGACCGCGGCGCGCTCGACAACACCGAGATCGGCACAGGGGTGAAGATCGACAATCTGGTGCAGATCGCGCACAACGTGCGCATCGGTGCGCATACCGCCCTCGCAGGCTGTGTCGGCGTGTCGGGCAGTGCGGACATCGGGGCTTACTGCTTCATCGGCGGGGGCGTCGGCATCGCCGGTCATCTGAGCATTGCAGACGGCGTGGTCATCGGCGGCATGTCGCTGGTCTCTCGATCGGTGCGGCAGCCCGGCATGTACACCGGCGCCTTTCCGCTGGACACCCATGCGAACTGGGAACGCAACGCGGCCACCGTGCGTCAGTTGCATCAACTGCGAGACCGCGTTCGCCATCTTGAACAACACATCGAGTCTTTGAAATCAGAACCTTCGACATGACGACCACGCACGACATCACCCAGATTCTTGAACTTCTCCCGCATCGTTACCCCATGCTGCTCGTTGATCGCGTGGTCGAGCAGGTCAATGGCAAGTACATCAAGGCCTACAAGAACGTCACCATCAACGAGCCGTTCTTCACTGGCCACTTCCCGCAGAAGCCCATCATGCCCGGCGTACTGATCCTGGAGGCGCTGGCGCAGGCTTCGGGCATTCTGGCGTTCGGGTCGGTGGGCAAGACGCCGGCGCAAGGGTCGCTTTACTACCTCGTGGGCATCGACAATGCGCGCTTCAAGCAACCGGTCGTTCCCGGCGATCAGCTTCACCTCTACGTGGAGATGACGCGCAATATGCGGGGCATCTACAAGTTCACGGCGGAGGCGTCGGTCGAAGGGCGCGTGGTCGCGCAGGCCGAATTGATGTGCACCGAGCGCAGCTGAGTCCAGCATGCCCAAGATTCATTCCACGGCGCAGGTCGATCCTGGCGCGGATCTCGCCGCCGATGTCGAGATCGGCCCTTATGCCTTGATCGGCCCCAAGGTGCGCATCGGCGCCGGCACCCGTGTGGGAGCCCATGTCATCGTCGAGGGGCGAACCCATATCGGGGCCGACAACCGGCTGCATCCGTTCAGCGTGATCGGTGGCGAGCCCCAGGACAAGAAGTTCAAGGGCGAAGACACGGCCCTGGAGATCGGCGACCGCAATGTGATCCGCGAGTACTGCACACTGCATGTGGGCACGGTGCAGGACGGGGGTATCACCCGGGTTGGCCACGACAACTGGATCATGGCTTACGTGCACATCGCGCACGATTGCCAGGTCGGCAACCACACGACCTTCGCCAACAACGCGCAGTTGGCGGGGCATGTCCATGTCGGCGACTGGGCCGTGCTGGGTGGCTACACCGGCGCGCACCAGTTCGTGCGCATCGGCGCCCATGTGATGACTGGCATCAGTTCGGTCATCCTGCAGGACGTGCCGCCTTACACCCTGGTGACCGGCAATCCCGCCGCGCCGCATGGCATCAATAGCGAAGGTCTGCGCCGCAGGGGGTTCACGCCTGATCAGATCACGGCCCTGCGCGCGGCGTACCGGGCCCTCTATCGCCAGGGCCTGACCCTGGAACAGGCCCGTGCCGCCGTGGCCGAGCTGATGGCCGCGCGGCCGCATGCAGCAGACGCGCTGGCTGTGATGCAGGCGTTTCTGGCCGACACCGGTCGCGGCATCGTCCGTCCCTGAGCGGGAGATGAGCGCACGGACATTGGCCTTTGTCGCCGGAGAATCCTCGGGCGACCTGCTGGCCGGACATGTTCTGCGGGCCCTGCATGCCCGGGTGCCCGCGCTCAGCACCGTGGGCATAGGCGGGCCGCGCATGCAGGAAGCGGGCTTCGAAGCCTGGTGGCAGAGCGAACGGCTCGCGGTGAATGGCTACGCCGACGTGCTGGCGCGCCTGCCCGAACTGCTGTGGATGCGAAGGCGTCTGCGCCAGCGTCTGCTGGCCGATCCGCCGGCGGTGTTCGTCGGGGTCGATGCGCCCGACTTCAACCTGCAACTCGAACGCCGCCTGCGCGAGGCCGGCATTCCCGTGGCCCATCTCGTCAGTCCCTCGATCTGGGCATGGCGACGCGAACGCATCGACCTGATCCGCCAGGCGGTCGATCACATGCTCTGCGTCTTTCCCTTCGAGCCTGCGATCTATGCGGATACCGGCGTCAAGGCCACTTACATCGGCCACCCCCTGGCCGAAGTGATTCCGCTCGAACCCGACCGCGAGGCGGCCCGCCTTGCCCTGGGCCTGCCTGGCCAGGGGCACTGCCTCGCCGTGCTGCCGGGCAGCCGCAGGGCCGAGGTCAAACACCTCATGAGCCCCTTTCTCGATGCGGCGGCGCTCCTGGTGAAACGCGGTTTGATGTCGCAGATCGTCGTGCCCATTGCCCATCCGGGCTTGAGGCCGATGGTGCTGCAGGCCGCCTCGCACCATCCGGATCTGCCGCTGCATCTGGTCGATGGACAGTCGCATCAGGTCATGGCGGCCTGCGATCTGGCCTTGGTCGCCAGTGGCACGGCCACGCTGGAATGTGCCTTGTTCAAACGCCCGATGGTGATCGGCTACCGCCTTTCGGCGCTGTCGTATCGGCTGATGTCGGGGCGGGGCTATCTGCCCGATGTCGGCCTGCCCAACATCCTCGCCGGCAAGCGGCTGGTGCCCGAGTTGCTGCAACACGAATGCACGCCGCAGGCGCTGGCCGATGCCGCAGGCGAACTGATCGAACGGCCGGCGATCCTGCAGCAACTGCAGGATCGCTTCCGCGACATGCACCTGAGCCTGCGGCGGGATACGGCCGCGCTGGCCGCGCAAGCGCTTCTCGACATGGCGCGTCCATGAGCCAGGCGGCCTTGTTCGACGCGGAAGCGTCCGGCTCGGTCACGGTGGTCGCGGGCTGCGACGAAGTGGGCCGCGGGCCGTGGGCCGGGCCCGTGGTCGCCGCGGCCGTCGTGCTCGATCCGGCGCGTCCCATCGCCGGGCTGGCCGACTCCAAGGCCTTGAGTCCGCGCCGCCGCGAAGCGCTCGATGCGCAGATCCGGGCGCACTGCCTGGGCTGGAGCATCGCCGAAAGCTCGGTCGAGGAGATCGATCAGCTCAACATCCTGCAGGCCACCATGCTGGCCATGCAACGTGCGGTCTCGGCATTGCCCTGCAGAATCGATCTGTTGCTGGTCGACGGCAATCAGACACCCAAAGTCGCCGTGCCTTGCCAGGCCATCGTCGGCGGCGATGCGGCGCATCCGGCGATCAGCGCGGCCTCCATCATCGCCAAGGTCTACCGCGACCGACTCATGACCGAACTGGGGCAGCGGCATCCGGGCTATGGCTTCGAGCAACACAGCGGCTACGGGACCGCGGCGCACCGTGCTGCTTTGCTTACACTGGGGCCCTGCGCCGCACACCGTCGCAGTTTCGCCCCCATCCGTCGCCTGTTGGCCCTCCCTCGTTGAAGGACGTCGTTGCCGTGAAGCGCATTACCTCGGCTGAAAATCCGCTGATCAAGACCCTGCGCAGCCTCTCGACCGAACCCGGCGCTGTGCGCAAGCTCGGCCAAGTCTGGCTGGAAGGCATTCATCTCATCGAGGCGGCACTCGCCGCGGGTCACGCCGCCGAACCCTTGATCACCACCGACACCGGCCTGCTCGACCCGGAGATTGCCGCTCTGGTCGAGAGGGTCGGCACGACCCAGACCGTGGTTCTGCATCAGGCCCTGTTCAACTGGATCACGGCGGTGGAAAACGGCCCGCCGGTCGGCATGCTCATTGCCCGCCCCAAGACCACCAAGCCCCGAGCCGGCAGTGCGCTCATCCTCGACCGGGTGCAGGATGCCGGGAATGTGGGCACCATGCTGCGTACTGCCGCGGCCGCCGGTTGTGGCGCGGTGTACCTGCTGAGGGGCTGTGCCGGCGTGTGGTCGCCGAAGGTCTTGCGTGCCGCGATGGGAGCGCATTTCGTCATTCCGGTCTTCGAAGATCCGCCCTGGGAGCAGGTACTCAATATTGTCCCGCGCCCTCTTTACGCCACGCACCTGCAGGCCGATACGTTGCTGTACGAACTGGATCTGAAACAGCCGGTCACCTGGATCTTCGGCAACGAGGGCCAGGGCATTTCCGATGCCCTGGTCGCCAAGTGTTCCGCCCTGGTCCGCATTCCCCAGGCCGATGGCGTGGAGTCGCTCAATGTGGCGGCGTCTGCGGCAATCTGCCTCTACGAAGGCGTGCGTCAGTCGCAGTTCAGCTAGCGGTAACAGGCCCTAGCAACCCCGACGTCGGTCGAGGTCTCAGGCCGCCGCCTTGCGGATGAGTGCCAGCGAGAGCGATTGGGCCGAGGCCCAGACCCGCCCGCCCAGACTCATATGCGTGACGTGAAGTTTCACCTCATGGTCGGCCGCCGTCTTCTTCAGGGCCTGCATTTCAGGCCAGTCGCGCAGCTCGCGAATGCTGCCGTCGTAGCTGAGCTGAATGGCAGGGGCCCCGAGACTGCCCTGTTCGATGGCCTGCGCCGCCGTCTCGATGATCCGGGACGCGGCTGATTTCCATTTGTTGGTCCTGGACTCGAGCGCGAACTGCCCGCCCTTGCAACTCAGCACCGGGTAGCGGTGCATGATCTGGGTCAGCCGCGGGCTGCACGCCTGGACCCAGGGCGACAGATCGGGATGCTCCAGCCGGCCCAGCGTGAGCGCGACATCGCCTGGATGACCGGGAGCCAGCCAGACTTCGGTCCGGTCGGCCAGCGACCTGGCCAGGCGCAGCAGGCCGGGCACTTCGCCCATGCGCATTTCAGCGGACTGCAGCAACAGCCGCGCCTGCAAGGCAGGCCCGCTCAGCAGCGAGCCGGTGGGAATCACCTGCAAGGCATAGTCGGGCCGCAGGTGGCGCTCGCGGCGCAGATGCGTGATCTCGTCCTGATGATCCTTGAGCATCTGCTCCACGCTGCGGCTGGCGTCCACCAGGGCCGGGTGCGTGGCGAGCAGCAGCAGCCGGTCGAAGTTCAGCGCCAGGTGCGGGTGCATGCGATAGCTCAGGGCTTCGACGGATGGCGCGCTGACTTCGGCGCTGCGAATGCGCTCGTGGCTGAGCTGGCGCGACACCGTGCGGATTTCGGCCGTGCCTTTGTCGAGCAGGGAACGGCCGGGCCACTGAATGGTCAGCGGCAGGATGCGCACCCGCCGGTCCGCCGCCATCGTGCCCGACAGATCGGTGCCCGCATCGACCATCAAGCCGGTCAGGGGGATCTGCGCCCGATCGGGATCGATGGGCAGCGCCTCCTCCCGCTCCGGAATTTTCTGCTGGGTCGAAGCAAAACCCAGCAGATAAGCGTTCTTCTCGTCGTCGTGCATGGTGGTCGGCTCAATACTCCAGCCGATCCGGGCGGATCTGCTGGAGGATGGTGGTGGCGATTTCTTCGATGGATTTGTGTGTGGATGACAGCCAGCGGATGCCTTCGCGCCGCATGAGCTTTTCGGCTTCACTCACTTCGTAGCGGCAGTTGTCGAGCGCCGCATAGCGGCTGTTGGGCCGCCGCTCCGCGCGGATTTCGCTCAGCCGCTCGGGGGTGATGGACAGCCCGAACAGCTTGTGCCGCAATCCATGGAGGCCGTCGGGCAGTTGCATGCGTTCGAAGTCGTCGGGAATGAGGGGATAGTTCGCCGCCCTGACGCCATGCTGCATGGCCAGATAGAGCGAGGTGGGCGTTTTGCCACAGCGCGATACGCCCACCAGAATGACTTCGGCCTCGGTCAGATTGCGGGTGGATTGGCCGTCATCGTGCATGAGCGAGAAATTGATCGCGTCGATGCGATTGTGGTACTGCGGGCTGTACGCGGCGTCGGAAAAACGCCCGATCCGATGGTTGGACTTGGCGCCAAATGCGACTTCGAGGGGCTGCACAAAGCTGTTGAACATGTCGAGCACCAGCGCGCGTGCGCCTTGAATGATGTCGAGCACGTCCGGGTGCACCAGGGTGACGAACACAATCGGCGGCTTGCCCTCGGCGCGCTCGACCTCATTGATGCGCTCGACCGCGTGCACGGCCTTCTCCACCGTGTCGACGAAGGGCAGGCGGATGCGGTGCGGCTGCACGTCGAACTGCGCCAGGATGGAGTTGCCGAACGTCTCCGCGGCGATGCCGGTGCCGTCCGAGACGAAAAAAACCGAGCGGTTAGGCATGTGTCAGTGTTCAAAACCTAGAATGGATCGCATTGTCGGTGGGACTTGCGAAGACGACGACAACAACCCGAACAAGACATGTCATTTTCGCCACAGATCACGCCGAACCCCATTTTTTCATTCTATGAAGGACTTTTATCATGACCCAACAAAACACCGCCCACAGCGGAAATGAGCTCATTTTGCGGCTCGACGATGTGCGAATGAGCGACATCGATCAGGTCGGCGGCAAGAATGCCTCGCTTGGCGAGATGATCAGCCAGCTTTCCGGCAGCGGGGTACGGGTTCCAGGCGGGTTCGCCACCACGGCGCACGCCTTCCGCCAATTCCTGCGCATCGGGGGACTCGACCAGCGCATCGACGCGGCCTTGACGGCATTGGACGCCGATGATGTGCGGGCCCTGGAGCGCTGCGGTGCGCAGATTCGGCAGTGGGTGCTCGAAACGCCGTTCCCGGCCGATCTGGAGCAGGCCATCCGCAGCGCCTATGCCGATCTCACCGCGGGTGCTCCCGAGGCTTCGTTCGCCGTGCGGTCGTCCGCCACGGCGGAGGACTTGCCCGACGCTTCGTTCGCCGGGCAGCAGGAGAGCTATCTGAACGTGAGCGGCATCGACGCGGTGCTGGAGAAGATCAAGCATGTGTTCGCCTCACTCTACAACGACAGGGCGATTTCCTACCGGGTGCACAAAGGTTTTGTGCATAGCGGCGTGGCCCTGTCGGCCGGCATTCAGCGCATGGTCCGAAGCGACAAGGCGGTGTCCGGCGTGATGTTCACGCTCGATACGGAATCCGGCTTTCCGGATGTGGTGTTCATCACCGCGTCCTACGGACTGGGCGAGACGGTGGTGCAGGGCGCGGTGAATCCGGACGAGTTCTATGTATTCAAGCCGACCCTGAAGGCGGGCAAGGAGGCGCTGATCCGCCGCAATCTGGGCTCCAAGCTCATCCGCATGGAGTTTGCGCCGGCGGGTTCGCCGCATCTGGTGCAAACGGTCGACACCCCGTCGGAACTGCGCAACCGCTACTGCCTGACCGACGCGGAGGCGCAGGAACTGGCACGTTTTGCCATGACCATCGAGGCGCATTACCAGCGTCCCATGGACATCGAGTGGGGCAAGGACGGAATCGACGGCCACCTTTACATCCTGCAGGCTCGGCCCGAGACGGTGAAATCCAATGGACACGCGCGTACCGAACAGCGCTACACGCTCAAGGGCAAGGGCGCCGTGCTGGTCACCGGTCGCGCCATCGGCCAGAAGATCGGCGCGGGGCCGGTGCGCGTGGTGCATTCCACGGCGGACATGCACCTCGTGCAGGCGGGCGACGTGCTGGTCACCGATATGACCGATCCGAATTGGGAGCCGGTCATGAAAAAGGCCTCCGCCATCGTCACCAATCGCGGTGGGCGCACCTGCCACGCGGCCATCATTGCCCGCGAACTCGGTATTCCCGCCGTGGTCGGCTGCGGCCACGCCACCGATCTGCTCAAGGACGACATGCTGGTCACGGTGTCCTGCGCGCAGGGCGACACCGGCCAGATCTATGACGGCCTGCTCGAAACCGAAGTGACCGAAGTGGCCCGCGGCGCCATGCCCGAGGTGCCAACGAAGATCATGATGAATGTGGGCAATCCCACGCTGGCCTTCGATTTTTCGCAGGTGCCCAATCAGGGGGTCGGCCTGGCCCGGCTGGAGTTCATCATCAACAACAACATCGGCGTGCATCCCCGCGCGGTGCTCGAGTATCCGAATATCGACAGTGATCTGAAGAAGGCGGTCGAGAGCGTGGCGCGCGGCCATGTCAGCCCGCGCGCGTTCTATGTGGACAAGCTGGCTGAAGGCGTGGCCACGATTGCCGCGGCGTTCTATCCGAAGCCGGTCATCGTGCGGCTGTCCGATTTCAAGTCCAACGAGTACAAGAAGCTCATCGGCGGCTCGCGCTACGAGCCGGATGAAGAAAATCCCATGCTGGGTTTCCGCGGGGCGTCGCGCTATGTCTCGGCGGATTTCGCCCAGAGCTTCGAGATGGAGTGCATCGCCCTCAAGCGGGTGCGCGAGCAGATGGGGCTGGACAACGTCGAAATCATGGTGCCCTTCGTTCGTACGCTCGGCGAGGCCGAGGGCGTCATTAATCTGCTGGGCCGCCACGGCCTCAAACGCGGCGAAAACGGCCTGCGGGTCATCATGATGTGCGAGGTGCCGTCGAACGCCGTACTGGCCAAGGAATTCCTGCAGTATTTCGACGGATTCTCCATTGGCTCCAACGACCTGACCCAACTCACCCTGGGTCTGGACCGCGACTCCGGCCTGGTGGCGCAAGCCTTCGACGAGCGGGATCCGGCCGTGAAGGTGCTGCTGGCGCAGGCTATCGCCGCCTGCCGCGCCGAAGGCAAGTATGTGGGCATCTGCGGCCAAGGCCCGTCCGATCATCCCGATCTGGCGCAGTGGTTGATGGAGCAGGGCATCTCGTCGATCTCGCTCAATCCCGACACCGTGATCGCCACATGGCAGCAGTTGGCCAAACATTGAGGCCTGGACGGTGATTCGTCTATAATCTCTGGCTCCTTGCCGCACCGACAAAGTTCCGGAATTGACGCTTCATGCGCTTTCGGGCGGCTTCTATCCACAAGGACAGCACGTCGGCCTCACGCCAAAATGAGGTCGCGTGCCGCCATCACTGAAGGAATCTGCATGCGTCACTATGAGATTGTGTTGATCTTCCACCCGGATCAAAGCGAGCAAGTCCCCGCGATGATCGAGCGCTACAAGAGCGCCGTGACCGCCAAGGCGGGCCAGATCCACCGGATCGAAGACTGGGGCCGTCGCCAACTGGCCTATCCCATCCAGAAACTTGCCAAGGCGCACTACGCCTGCATGAACATCGAGTGCGATCTGGAAACCCTGCGTGAACTCGAGCACAGCTTCAAGTTCAACGACGCCGTGCTGCGCAGCCTGGTGATCAAGACGGACAAGGCCGAAACGGCGCCGTCCGTCATGATGAAGCAGGTCGAGCGTGAAGAAGCACGCAAGGCGCAACAGGAGCAAGCGGCCTGATCAATCGGCTCGAACTACAGGGCATTCTTGCCGAGCGCGGCGAACTGCGGTTCACCCCGGCGGGAATCGAAGCACTGGATTTCGTGCTGCAGCATCAATCGACCCAGACCGAGGCAGACATGCCTTGCGAGACGCAGCTTCAGATCGCTTGCGTGGGGTTCGGAAAGATCGCTCGCGAAATGCATCGCCTCAGCCCAGGAGTCCAGCTTCACGTATCCGGTTTTTTGCGCGCATCTCGTCGCGGCTCGCGCCAGATGAAGTTGCACGTCACACAATACATTGAGGTTTAAATCATGGCACCACCACGCAAATTCGACAAAAAGAACGACCCGAAGCGCGCTCGTCGCAACCAGCAGTCTTCGCTGTTCAAGCGCAAGCGCTTCTGCCGCTTCACCGTCGCCAAGGTTGAGCAGATCGACTACAAGGATGTCGACGTGCTCAAGGATCTGATCGCGGAAAACGCCCGCATCATTCCCGCTCGCCTGACGGGCACCAGCGCGCACTATCAACGCCAGCTCAACACCGCCATCAAGCGCGCGCGCTTTCTGGCGCTGCTGCCCTACACCGACCTGCACAAGGGCTAATCCGGGGACGACATCATGCAAATCATTCTTCTCGAAAAAGTTCTGAACGTCGGCAATCTGGGTGACGTGGTCAAGGTCAAGGACGGCTACGCCCGCAACTTCCTGATCCCCAAGAAGATGGCGCGCCGTGCCACGGCCGCGGCCATGGCGGAGTTCGAGGCGCGTCGCGCCGAGATGGAAAAGCTGGCGGCTGAAAAGTTGGCCCAGGCGCAGACCGCTGGCGAAAAGCTGGGCGGTCTGGTCATCACCCTGGTGCAAAAGGCCGGCGTGGATGGCCGCTTGTTCGGCTCCGTGACCCACGGCGACGTGGCGGACGCCCTGGCCAAGCAAGGCATTGAGGTGAACAAGTCCCAGGTTCGCTTCCCGGCGGGCCACGTCAAGACCACGGGTGAGCATCCGGTTTCGATCGCCCTGCATACCGATGTCGTCGCCGACATCACCCTGCAGGTCAAGGCCGAGGCGATGTAATCACGCCGATCATGTCGGCAGCCTGCTGCCGAATCGAACAAGGGCCGCTCATGCGGCCCTTGTCGTCTTTGCGATGTCACCGACTTCGCCGTCAGCGACGCCGCATCGTGCGGCACAATGCCAAAACGTCTTTATCGAAAGCTTCGCTTTTGTTGAAAGCTTCGCTTTACCCCTTCCGGACGGCCATCGCCGTCGACCGCCATGCAAGACCAAGCCATTGACGCGATTCGCACGCCGCCACACTCCATCGAGGCAGAGCAGTCGGTGCTGGGCGGGCTGTTGCTCGACAACCAGGCCTTCGACAAAGTGGCCGATCTGCTGGTGGCGGCGCAGTTCTACCGCTTCGAACATCGGGCCATCTTCCAGGCCATCGCCGATCTGATCAATCTGAGCAAGCCTGCCGACGTGATCACCGTGCTGGAGGCGTTGCAGTCCATCGGTAAGCACGAGGAATGCGGCGGGCTGCCCTATCTGAATTCGTTGGCGCAGTGCGTGCCCAGCGCCGCGAACATCCGCCGTTATGCCGAGATCGTGCGCGAGCGCGCGGTGCTGCGCCAACTGGTGACGATCAGCGACGATATTGCGCAGAATGCGCTCAACCCGCAAGGGCGGGGCGTGCAGCAGATTCTCGACGAGGCCGAGTCGCGCATCTTCGCCATCTCGGAGGAGGGGGCCAAGTCCGCCGCGGGCTTCCAGTCGATGAAGGGTCTGCTGGGCGAGCTGCTCAAGCGGGTCAGCGAACTGGCCGAGCGCGGTGGTGCCGATACCACCGGCGTGCCCACGGGCTTTGCCGATCTGGATCGGATGACTGCGGGTCTGCAGCCGGGCGATCTGGTCATCGTCGCCGGTCGTCCTTCGATGGGCAAGACGGCGTTCTCGCTGAACATCGCCGAACATGTGGCCATCAATGAGCAACTGCCGGTGGCGGTGTTCAGTATGGAAATGGGCGCGTCGCAGCTGGTGTTGCGCGTGGTGGGTTCGATGGGCCGGATCGACCAGAGCCATCTGCGTACCGGCCAGCTCTCCGAGGACGAGTGGACCCGGCTGCCCGAAACCATCGAACGCCTGCAGGACGTGCACATGCACATCGATGAAACCCCGGCGCTCAATCCGCTGGAACTGCGCGCGCGTTCGCGGCGTCTGGCCCGTCAGTTCGGTGGGCGGCTCGGGCTGATTGTGGTCGATTACCTGCAGCTCATGTCGTCGTCGCGAGACGGCGAGAATCGCGCCACCGAAATTTCCGAGATTTCGCGCTCGCTCAAGGCCCTGGCCAAGGAGTTGCACTGTCCGGTGATCGCGCTGTCCCAGCTCAATCGCGATCTCGAAAAGCGCACCGACAAACGCCCCGTGATGAGCGATCTGCGTGAATCGGGCGCCATCGAGCAGGACGCCGACGTGATCCTGTTCATCTACCGCGATGAGGTCTACAACAAAGACTCGAAAGACGCCGGGGTGGCCGAAGTCATCATCGGCAAGCAGCGTAACGGGCCGATCGGCACCGTTCACCTGGCCTTCCTCAAGCCGCTGACGCGGTTCGAGAACCTGACGCGCGAATTCTGAGAGGCGCCACAGGGCAGTGTCGCGCCCTGGCGCTCTCGATCGCGCGCCTGAGGCTTTACAGCACTTCGCTGGCGTAGTCGGCCAGACGGCTGCGCTCGCCGCGGGCCAGGGTGACGTGGCCGCTGTGCCCCCAGCCCTTGAAGCGATCGACCACATAGGTCATGCCTGAGCTTCCCTCGGTAAGGTAGGGCGTGTCGATCTGGGCGATATTGCCCATGCAGACCAGCTTGGTGCCGGGGCCCGCCCGGGTGATGAGGGTTTTCATCTGCTTGGGCGTGAGGTTCTGGGCTTCGTCGATGATGACGTATTTGTTGAGGAAGGTGCGGCCTCGCATGAAGTTCAGGCTCTTGATCTTGATCTTGGAGCGAATGAGATCTTGCGTGGCGGCGCGGCCCCATTCGCCGCCGGAGTTGCCGCCCTCGCTCTGGTTGAGCACTTCGAGGTTGTCGTCGAGGGCGCCCATCCAGGGGCCCATCTTCTCTTCTTCGGTGCCCGGCAGGTAGCCGATATCCTCGCCCACGGGAACGGTCACGCGGGTCACGATGATCTCGTTGTACCGCCGCGCATCGAGCACCTGAGAGAGACCGGCGGCCAGCGCAAGCAGGGTCTTGCCGGTGCCGGCCTGTCCCGCCAGGGTGACGAAATCCACATCCGGATCCATCAGCAGGTTGAGGGCAAAGTTCTGTTCGCGGTTGCGCGCCGTGACGCCCCAGACGCCGTTTTTCTGATGCGTATGGTCACGCATGACCTGCAGCACGGCGGTATTGGCGCGAATTTCCTTGACGCGTGCGTAGAGCGGCGGCGCACTGCCGCTCTCCCAATACACGGCCTGATTGACGAGCATCTGCCCGACGAACTTGCCCTGCACCCGATAGAAGGTGTTGCCTCCCTGCTGCCAGCTTTCCACCGACTTGGCCTGCCGATCCCAGAAATCGGGCGGCAGCACCAGCATGCCGGTGTAGAGCAGATCGGCGTCGTCGAGCGTCTTGTCGTTGGCGTAGTCCTCCGCATGTAACCCCAGGGCGCGTGCCTTGACGCGCATATTGATGTCCTTGGACACCAGCACCACGGGCCGTTCGGTATGGATGTGGGTGAGATCCTGCAGCACCGCCAGGATCTGATTGTCGGCCTTGCCCTGGGGCAGGGCGATCGGCAGTTCGACATCGTGGGCACGGGTCTGGAAGAACAGCCGACCCTTGGCCTCCGCATGACCGGTGCGGCTCAGGGCGATGCCCTGGTCGATGGCGCTGCCCGTATCGGCCACCAGGGCATCCAGTTCGCGGCTGACCTGGCGCCCGTTGCGCGCCACTTCCGAAAGGCCCTTTTTGTGCGCATCCAGTTCTTCCAGCGTGACCATCGGCAGATAGATGTCATGCTCCTCGAAACGATAGAGCGACATCGGGTCGTGCAGCAGCACATTGGTGTCGAGGACGAAGAGCTTGGCAGGCTCAAGACGGGTTGGCGCTCTCTTGGGTTGTGCGGTCTTTTGAGCAGGGCGATGGTTCACCGCCGGCACAGCTTCTCTCGGGAGCGTCTCGCGCGCCTGCTGAGCTAGTGCGGCAAGCGGCGCTGCAACGACGGTCTCGGCGACGGCACTCTTCGCTTCGAGTGGGACAGCTTGGCTGGATTTGTTGCGCGTGGCCTTTCGCGTTGCCGCAGGAGCCGAAGGGGGCGTGGTGGCTGCCTGGCTCAGCAGGCTGCCCAGAGACTTGGGTGGGGAAGGCAGGGGCATGGGGTCGAATGGCGGGCGGACAGGAGTGGGGCGACGCTAGGCAACAAAAAACCGCTGACCATCCGGAGACGGCACAGCGGCTTTCGAAGTAGTCATGGGTGTCGGCGGAGATGGGCGCCTGCACTCAGTGCGAGGCAGGCACGTTCCACCGTGGTGGGACAGGGTGCTGCGGAGTCTGATGTTCAAAACAAAGCGCCGCGCGTGGAGGGTCTGGATTCAGAGTTTCTCGATGACGTCGAGCACTTCATCGACGTGGCCCGCCACCTTGACCCCGCGCCATTCCTGGCGCAGGACGCCGTCGGCGTCGATGACGAACGTGCTGCGCTCGATGCCCTTGACCTTCTTGCCGTACATGATCTTGTTCTTCACCACACCGAACATGTGGCAGAGTTTTTCTTCCGTATCGGCGATCAGATCGAAGGGCAATTCGATATGGGCCTTGAACTTCTCGTGCGAGAGCAGGTTGTCGCGGGAGATGCCGAAGATCACCGCGTTGGCCGCTTCGAACTCGGGATATTTGTCGCGAAAGTGCATGGACTCGGTGGTGCAACCGGGTGTCATGTCCTTGGGGTAGAAGTAGAGAACAATTTTTTTGCCCAGGTAGTTTTTGGGGCTGAACTGCACGCCACTGGTGGCGGCGGCTTCAAAATCGGGAACCACTTTATTCAAGACCAAAGCCATGAAGTCTCCTGCTGGGCTGCTGCATCGCTTCTCCTCGTTATGTTCAGTTGTGCGTACTGCTGAGGGAAACGGAAGGACGTAAAACCTTATTTTATCTTGCGTCGCAAAACTCGACTCATTCGATCATCAGCGCCGCAAGAACCTGACGGCCCTCGCCAGCCAGAATGTTGTAGGTGCGGCAGGCCGCCGCCGTGTCCATGACTTCCCAGCCGATGCGCTTTGCCATCAATGGACGCATCAAGGCGGGAGTCAACATGTGCTGCTCCCGCCCGGTGCCGATCAGGACGACTTCGGGCAGGGGATCAAACAGCAGCGCGTCGATGTGCGAGGCTTGCAGCGCGTCGATCTGTTCGGCTCCCCAGGGCTTGGGAGCTTGCTGCGGTGCAAACACGCAGGCGTGGGTCTGACGCACGCCGTTGACTTCGACATAGCCCGGCCCATAGGCGGAGACCATTTGCGTGTCGGGAGCGAAGTCGGGCTGGAGTTTCATGGCGGCTGTGGGATCGCGGCGGCAGATCGAGGATCTGCCGCAAACAGGCTGTTCCAGATCCGGGAATGGCAAGAGCCGTGCCTGTAAACCAAGTAAATTATAGGGTTCGCCCTCCATGTGACTGGCGTGGCTCGGTCCGTATCCCCTCGATGCCCAAGGGGGTGGGATCGCTCGCCGCGGGTTGCAGGAGCGCTTTTCCGAGCCGATTGAGTGAGGTGGTTGTGCGCGAATTCCGTAAGTCCGACAAGCTGGCCGATGTCTGTTACGACATCCGTGGTCCCGTGCTCGACAAGGCGCGGCAGATGGAAGAGGATGGTCAGCGGATCATCAAGCTCAATATCGGCAATCTGGCCGTGTTCGGCTTCGAGCCGCCCGACGAGATCGTGCAGGACATGATCCACAACCTGCCAAGCGCGGCGGGCTATACCGATTCGAAGGGCCTGTTCGCGCCGCGCAAGTCCATCGTGCATTACACGCAGGAGAAGGGCATTGCCGGGGTGGGCATCGACGATGTGTTCATCGGCAACGGCGCTTCCGAGCTCATCAACATGAGCATGAATGCGCTGCTCAACAACGGCGACGAAGTGCTCATTCCGGCGCCGGACTACCCGCTTTACACGGCGTCGGTGGCGCTCTCGGGCGGCAAGCCGGTGCACTATGTCTGCGACGAGCAGTCGGATTGGTATCCGGACATTGCCGATATCCGCAGCAAGATCACGCCCAATACCCGGGCCATCGTGGTGATCAACCCCAACAACCCGACCGGGGCGCTGTACCCACGCGAGCTGCTCGAAGAAATCCTGCAGGTGGCGCGCGAATATGAGCTCATCGTGTTCGCCGACGAGATCTACGACAAGACGCTTTACGACGGCAACACGCACACCAGCATCGCCTCGCTGGCCGACGATGTGCTGGTGCTGACCTTCAACGGCCTGTCGAAGAACTACCGCTCCTGCGGCTATCGTTCGGGCTGGATGGTGGTGTCGGGCAACAAACGTCATGCGCGCGACTACATCGAGGGGCTGACCATGCTGGCCTCGATGCGCCTGTGCGCCAACACGCCGGGCCAGTTGGCCATCCAGACCGCGCTGGGCGGCTATCAGAGCATCAAGGATCTGGTCGCGCCGCAAGGGCGCCTGACCCGCCAGCGTGATCTGGCTTACGACCTGCTCACGCAGATTCCAGGCGTCAGCGTGGTCAAGCCGAAGGCCGCGCTTTATATGTTCCCGCGGCTCGACCCCAAGATCTACCCGATCGCCGACGACCAGCAGTTCGCCTACGACCTGCTGGCGCAGGAAAAGGTGCTGATCGTGCAGGGCACCGGCTTCAACTGGCCGCATCCCGATCATTTCCGACTCGTCTTCCTGCCCAATGCGGACGATTTGACGGAAGCCATCGGCCGCATTGCCCGCTTCCTCGAACACCTCCGCAAGCGCAACCGCGCTGTTGCCTCGGCCTCGGCCTGATTCCCACTCCCGTTCTCTATGAAACCTTTACAGATTGCCCTTCTCGGCGCGGGCACGGTGGCCAGCGGTGTGGTCAAGGTGCTTGCGCGCAACCAGGAAGAGCTGCAGCGGCGCGCCGGGCGCGGCATTGCCATCGCGGCGATTGCCGCGCGCAACCCCGACAAGGCGCGCGCCGCCCTGGGGGATGCGCTGCCCATCACCACCGATTTCATGGCCTTGGCGACCCGGCCGGACATCGACATCGTGGTCGAACTCATGGGGGGCATCAGCCCCGCGCGCGAGTTGGTGCTGGCGGCCATCGCTGCGGGCAAGCATGTGGTGACGGCGAACAAGGCCCTGCTCGCCCTGCATGGCAACGAGATCTTCGCGGCCGCGCAGGCCAAGGGCGTGATGGTGGCCTTCGAGGCGGCGGTGGCCGGCGGCATTCCCATCATCAAAGCGGTGCGTGAAGGGCTGGCGGGCAATCGCATCGAATGGATCGCAGGCATCATCAACGGCACGACCAACTTCATCCTGTCCGAGATGCGGGACAAGGGGCTGGATTTCGCCACCGTGCTCAAGCAGGCCCAGGCGCTGGGCTATGCCGAAGCCGATCCGACCTTCGATATCGAGGGCGTGGACGCGGCGCACAAGGCGACCATCCTCTGCGCCATCGCCTTCGGGGTGCCGGTGCAGTTCGACAAGGCCTATGTGGAGGGCATCACCGCGCTGCAGGCGGCCGACATCCGCTACGCCGAGCAACTCGGCTACCGCATCAAGCTGCTGGGCATGACCAAGCACACGGGGCAGGGCATCGAACTGCGCGTGCATCCCACCCTGATTCCAGCCACGCGTCTGATCGCCAATGTCGAAGGCGCGATGAATGCGGTGGTGGTGCAGGGCGACGCGGTCGGCCCGACGCTGTATTACGGCAAGGGCGCGGGCTCGGAGCCGACGGCCTCCGCCGTCATCGCCGACCTGGTTGACGTGACCCGGCTGCACACCGCAGATCCCGAACACCGCGTACCGCATCTGGCCTTCCAGCCCGATGCGATGAGCGATCTGCCCATCCTGCCTATGGATCGGGTGGTCACCGCCTACTACCTGCGCCTGCGCGTGGCCGATCAGACCGGGGTGCTGGCCGACCTCACCCGCATCCTGGCCGATGAGGGCATTTCCATCGACGGCCTCATTCAGCGCGAGGCCGGGGAAGGCGAGCATCAGACCGACGTCATCATCCTCACACATGACACCGTCGAGTCGCGCATGAACACCGCCATCGCGCGCATGCAGACCCTGCCCAGCGTGCACGCGCCCATCGTGCGCATTCGCAAAGAGGAGTTGCGCTGATGCGTTACCTGAGTACCCGTGGCGAGTCCGCGACCCGTGGTTTTTCCGACATCCTGCTCGAAGGGCTGGCGCCCGATGGCGGGCTCTACCTGCCCGAGCGTTATCCGCAGATCGACGCGGCCACACTGGCGCAATGGCGCGGCTTGTCCTATCCCGATCTGGCCTTCGAAATTCTGTCGCGCTTCATCACCGACATCCCGGCGGACGATCTGCGCGCCCTGATCGCCAAGACCTACACGCCCGAAGTGTTCGGCGGCCATGCCGAGATCGTGCCTCTCAAGCCGCTCAAGGGCGAGCCGGGCATGGCTCTGCTCGGGCTGTCCGAAGGGCCCACGCTGGCCTTCAAGGACATGGCCATGCAGTTGCTCGGCAACCTGTTCGAGTACGCGCTGGCGCGGCAACACAGCGAGCTCAACATCTTCGGCGCGACCTCGGGCGATACCGGCAGCGCGGCCGAATTCGCCATGCGCGGCAAGCGCGGCATTCGCGTCTTCATGCTTTCGCCCTTCGGCAAGATGAGCGCGTTCCAGACGGCACAGATGTATTCGCTGGCCGACGCCAATATCCACAACATCGCGGTGCAGGGCGTGTTCGACGATGCGCAGGACATGGTCAAGGCCGTGTCCAACG
>JAJTBQ010000210.1 GCA_021286835.1 Thiomonas sp. | reverse complement strand
GGCTCACGCTGCGCTAAGTCGGACCGTCTAGGCTGTGCACCTGTCTCTTTCGTGCCGTGCATCTCGGCCCTCGATGCCATGTCCACCACTGCCCTGCCGCTTGCCCGCTATCACCTCGTCTCCCGCTGGTTCCACTGGGCCCTCGTCGCCCTCATCGCGCTGGAATATCCCCTGGCCTGGCTGATGTCCGACCATCGCGGCGTGCCTGAAGATGCGCTGGCCTCCTGGCACGTCGGCGTGGGCACGACCATTCTCGGACTGTTCCTGCTGCGCCTGCTGTGGCGCCAGGTGCGGACGCCGCCGCCCCACCCGCCGATGCCCGCCTGGCAGGCCCGTGCCGCGCAAGCCACGCACGGCCTGCTGTACGCCGGCTTCGTGCTGCTGCCCTTGCTGGGGTGGATGGCCGCCTCCGCCCGCGCGTGGCCGGTGCATGTGATGGGCCTGATCCAGCTTCCGGCGCTGTTTCCGGCCAGCACCACCTGGGCGGGCTTGCTGGGCGATGCGCATCAGGCGGTGGCCATCGGGCTGCTCGGCCTGATCGGACTGCATGTTGTCGCTGCGCTGTTTCACACCTACATCCTGCGCGACGGCAGCCTGCGGCGCATGCTTTGAGCGATCTCCGGTGCCGGCGCTTCAGACCACCTTGAGGCCGTCGAGTTCAGGCTTGCGGTCGGGCGGCGGCGCCTTGAGCGCCTCCAGCGCCTGCACCACCAGGCGGGCGACGATGAGATTGCGCACCGGCTTGCGGTCGGACGGCACCACAAACCACGGCGCCTGTGGCGTGGAGGTTGCCCCCAGGGCCTGGCTGTAAGCCGTCTGGTAGTCCACCCAATACTGGCGCTCCTGCAGATCGGACGGATCGAACTTCCAGTGCTTGAGCGGGTTGTCGATGCGCTCCTGCAGACGCTCGCGCTGCTCGTCGCGGCTGATGTGCAGGAAGCATTTGAGGACGGCCGTGCCCGACTCGGCCAGCATCTGCTCGAAGTCGGCGATCTGGCGCAGGGCGCGCTTCATCTCGCCGTTTTTCAACTCACCATGCGCCCGGCGAATGACCGGCTCCTCGTAATGGCTGCGGTTGAACACGCCGATGCAGCCCAGCGGCGGCACCTGGGCATGGACCCGCCAGAGAAAATCGTGACGGCGCTCCAGAGGCGTGGGCACGCTGAACGACGCCGCATGGATGCCCAGCGGGTTCACGCCCGTGAACACCGCCTTGGTGGTGCTGTCCTTGCCCGCTGAATCCATGCCCTGCAAGATCACCAGCAAGGCCTGCTCGCGCCGGGTGAACATCACGTCCTGCATCTCGCCGATGCGGCGGCGCAGGCCGTCGAGTTCGGCCTCGATCTGGTCTTTGGACGGGTCGCCGGGAAGATCGATCTGCGTGGCACGATCCGGGAGATCGAGCGCATCGCCCGGGTCCACCCGCAGGCGGTGAAGATCGGTCAGGGTCGCCATGCCGTGCTCAGTGCCTCGCCTCAGCGCCCCACTCAGCGCCGCACGCCCCTGGCCAGCAGCGCCAGATTGTTGCGGGCGCGCTCGTCGCCCTGCGCGGCCGCCAGCGTCCACCAGTGCCGCGCCTTGTCGAGATCCTGCAGCTTGCCCAGGCCTCGGTAATACAGCACGCCGAGACTGAACTGCGCCTGGGCATCGCCCTGTTCCGCGGCGCGTTGGTACCAGCCCGCAGCCTGGGCGTGATCGGGACCTCCACCGCGTCCGAGCGCCAGCAGCGTGGCCAGCTCGCGCTGGGCCGCGGGCAGATCCATCTCGGCGGCCTTGCGCAGCCAGGCCACCGCCTGGGCATCGTCGGCCTCCACGCCCTGCCCGGTGACGAACATATGGCCGTAGCGATAGCAGGCTTCGCGGTGGCCCTGATGCGCGGCCTGCGAGAACAGGGTCGCCGCGCCAGCCGGATCGGCCGGGCCGCAGCGCCCGTTGAGCAGAAAAATGCCCAGATTGCATTGCCCCCCGGCGTCGCCCGCCACGGCGGCGCGCCGATACCAGACCAGGGCCTCGTCGGCGCTGCGCGACACGCCGCGCCCGTGCTCGTACAGAAAGCCCAGGCCGTTCATCGCCCGCGCCAGCCCTGCTTCGGAAGCCTGCTGCCACAGCGTCAGCGCCTGGGCGTCGTCCTGCCCCACACCGCGCCCATGAACGTACAGCCAGCCCAGGTTGTATTTCGCGCCGGCCGAGCCCTGATCGGCCGCCTTGCGGTACCAGTGGGCCGCGTGCGCATAGTCCTTGCGGTCGTGATAGTGCGCCCCCAGCCACTCCTGCGCGGCCGCGTCGCCCTCATGGGCCAGGACTTCGAGCGGATGCTGGGTCTCGTCGAAATCGAGGTGCTGCGGCGGCTCGGTCTGGAGATCGAAATCGGGCGTGGAAGGGGGCGTGGCACTCATCGGACTGCTGTTCTGATTTTGCCCGCAGCATAGCGCGACCTCACGCCGGGCCGAAAGCATCCAAAGGTATGCTTTGCAATCGCATGTCAACCCTTTTCGGAGTCCTTCCAATGCGCCGCTGGCTATCTCTCGTGTTGCTTTCCGTCGCCCTGCTCAGTCTGAGCGGCTGTGGCTACAACGCCCTGCAGTCGTCCGACGAGCAGATCAAGGCCAGCTGGGCCGAAGTGCTCAACCAGTATCAGCGCCGGGCCGATCTGGTGCCCAATCTGGTGAACGTGGTCAAGGGCTATGCCGCGCATGAAAAAGACGTGTTCGTGCAGGTGACCGAGGCACGCGCCAAGGTCGGCCAGATCCAGGCCACGCCCGAGCTCATCAACGACCCGGCCGCCTTCGCCAAATTCCAGGAAGCGCAGGCGCAGATGACCAGTGCGCTGTCGCGGCTGATCGCGGTGTCCGAGAACTACCCGCAGCTCAAGGCCGACGGCGTGTTCCGCGATCTGCAGGCTCAGCTCGAAGGCACGGAAAACCGCATCGCCGTGGCGCGCATGCGCTACATCGAGGCCGTGCAGAACTACAACAATCTGGTGCGGCAGTTCCCCAGCAATCTCACGGCCATGGTCATCGGCATGAAGGTCAAGCCCAGCTTCACCGTGGAGAACGAGAAAGCCATCTCGGTGGCGCCCAAGGTGGACTTCGGCGGCACGGCGCCCGCGCCCGCCGCGTCCCGGTAAGCCCACGATGACGCGGTCGATGGGTTCGCTGCCGCGCAGTCTGGCCTTTTGGCTGGCCGTGCTGTTCGGCGGTCTCCTGAGCTTCGGCGCGCAGGCCGCGCTGGCGCCCGTTCCCGCGCTGACCGCGCCGGTGACCGATCTGACCGGCACCCTCACGCCCGAGCAGGCCGCCACGCTCGACCAGGAACTGCGCGACTTCGCGGCACGCAAGGGCAGCCAGATCGCCATCCTTATCGTGCCGAGCACGGCGCCCGAGGCCATCGAGTCCTACAGCATCCGCGTGGCCGATGCCTGGAAGCTGGGCCGCAAGGCGCAGGACGACGGCGTGTTGCTGCTGGTGGCCAAGGACGACCGCGCGATGCGCATCGAAGTCGGCTACGGCCTCGAAGGCGCCATTCCCGACGCGATCGCCAAGCGCGTCATCGCCGAGACCCTCACGCCGTCCTTCCGGCAGGGCGACTATTTCGCCGGTCTTCAGGCCGGCGTGCAACAGTTGATGAAACTGATCGACGGCGAGCAACTGCCGCCCCCGCAGGCGAAGGCCGCGGGCGAGGGCCGCTCCAGCGCGCAGGAAGTCGGGTTCATGGTGCTGATCGGCGCCATCCTGGCCGGATCAGTGCTGCGCGCGGTGCTGGGCCGCACCGTCGGGGCCGGACTGAGCGCCCTGATCGCCGGTGGCGTGGGGTGGTGGCTCGTGGGATCGGTGCTGCTGGGGCTGGCCTTCGGCGCGCTGGCCTTTCTGGCCGTCTTCAGCGGCGTGCGCCTGGGCGGCGGGCCTGGAGGGCTGGG
>JAJTBQ010000209.1 GCA_021286835.1 Thiomonas sp. | reverse complement strand
GGCAAACAAGGTGTCGAAGTTCACGCCCTCGCGCTCGGCCACGGTATTGATGTCCTTGTCCCCCCGCCCCGAGAGATTGACCAGAAGGGTCTGGTCCGGACGCATTTGCGGTGCCAGCTTGATGGCATGGGCCAGGGCATGGCTGGATTCCAGCGCCGGGATGATGCCTTCGATACGGCACAGTTCGTGGAAGGCGGCCAGGGCCTCGTCATCGGTAATGCCGACGTACTCGGCACGTCCGAGGTCATGCAGCCAGGCGTGTTCGGGGCCGACGCCGGGATAGTCGAGCCCGGCGGACACCGAATGCGTCTCCATGATCTGCCCATTGACGTCCTGCAGCAGGTAGGTGCGGTTGCCGTGGAGCACGCCGGGCGTACCGGCCGAAATCGAGGCCGCGTGCCGCCCCGAATCCAGCCCGTGTCCAGCCGCCTCGACGCCGATGAGCCGGACCGACTCATGCGCAATGTAGGGGTAGAAGATGCCCATGGCATTGCTGCCCCCGCCCACGGCCGCGATCACCGCGTCGGGCTGGCGGCCGGTCATCTCGGGCATCTGCTCCAGGCATTCGTCGCCGATGACACGCTGGAAATCGCGCACCATCTGCGGATAGGGGTGCGGCCCGGCCACGGTGCCGATGATGTAGAACGTGTTCTCCACATGGGTCACCCAATCGCGCAGGGCCTCGTTGAGCGCATCCTTGAGCGTCTTGCTTCCCGACTCGACCGGCACCACGCGCGCGCCCAGCAGATTCATGCGATAGACGTTCGGCGACTGGCGCTTGACGTCCTCGCTGCCCATGTACACCACACACTCCATGCCATACCGCGCGGCAATGGTGGCCGTGGCCACGCCGTGCTGACCCGCTCCGGTTTCGGCGATGACGCGCGGCTTGCCCATGCGCCGGGCCAGCATGGCCTGCCCGATGGTGTTGTTGATCTTGTGCGCGCCGGTGTGGTTGAGGTCTTCGCGCTTGAGGTAGATGCGCGCGCCGCCGAGTTTGTCGCTCAGGCGGGCGGCGTGATAGATCGGACTGGGGCGTCCGACGAAATGCCTGAGTTCATAGCGGAATTCGGCCAGGAAGTCCGGGTCGTTCTTGTAATGATCGTAGGCCGCCTGGAGCTCTTCCAGGGCATGGCTCAGGGTTTCGGCGATGAAGCTGCCGCCGTAGGGGCCGAAATGACCACGGGCATCGGGATAGGCATAGTCAAACATAAGGGGATCTCGTCTGGCGCCAGGCGGGCGTCCGCACCGGCTTGAAGCTACAGGTCTGCAGCGCGGACCGCGGCGATGAACTCGGCGATGCGCTGCGCGCTCTTGAGGCCCTTGGACGCCTCGACGCCGGAACTGACGTCAACGCCCCAGGGACGCAGTTGCCGGATGGCATGCGTCACATTTGCAGCATGCAACCCACCAGACAAAACGAGGGGATGCGCGACGTTTGCAGGAATGCGTGACCAATCGAAGACCTCTCCCCCACCGCCGTATCCAGGCTGGTCAGCGTCCAGAACGAGGGCTTGGGATGTGGAAAAACGAGAGGCAGAGTCTAACAAATCCAGCCCCTCACGCATCCGCGCCGCGCGAATATAGGGGTGACGGTAGCGGGTGCAGTCTTCGGGCGTTTCATCGCCGTGAAACTGCAGCAGCGCCGGTCGTACCTGCTCGATCACCTCCTCGACAAGATTCGGGGCGGCATTCACGAACAAGGTGACGACCGACACGAAGGGAGGCAGGCTGAGCGCAATCTCCCGCGCCTGCGCCACGCTGACATGACGCGCGCTGGGGGGATAGAACACCAGGCCGATGGCGTCGGCGCCAAAGGCCGCGGCCGCCCGCGCGTCTTGCACCCGTGTGATGCCGCAGATCTTGATGCGGGTCCGCGCAGGCGCGGGTGACGAAGAAGGCGTGTCGGACATGAACGATCAGATCAGCAGGCCGATCTGGCCAGGAGGCGATGGAAGGCCGAATTCTGCCGGGTAATCCGGTCCGAGGAAATAGAGCCCATCGGGCATGAAGGTCGGCGCCGCCCGTCGCCGGTCACGGCTCTCCAGCACGTCGGCGAGCCAGCTCACCGGTTTGGAGCCATTGCCGACCGCCAACAGACTGCCCACGATATTGCGCACCATGTGGTGCAGGAAGGCATTGGCGCGCAAATCGAGCACCACATAGTCGCCGTGGCGCGCGATCTCGATCGCATGCAAGGTCTTGACGGGATGGCGTGCCTGGCATTCGCTGGAGCGAAATGCGCTGAAATCATGTTCGCCCAGCAGAGCTTGTGCGGCGTCACGCACAAGGTCGAGATGCAGCGGGCGATGCGTCCAGCCGACGCGTGCCTGGTCGATCGCCGGGCGCACGGGATGTTGGCGCAGGATGTAGCGGTAACGCCGCTGGAAGGCGCTGCGGCGCGCATCGAATGCCATTGGAAGCTCTGTCCTAGCCCATTGCACGGCGATGTCCCGGGGCAGAAATGCATTGACGCCGCGCACCCATGACGACGTCTCGCGCCGCCGCGGCGTGTCGAAATGCACCACCTGGCCAAGCGCATGCACCCCGGCATCGGTGCGTCCGGCGCAGACCGTGCGGGGGTTGCAACCGAGAAACTGCGTCAGCGCCCGTTCAAGGTAGTCCTGCACGCCGCAGCCACCGGGTTGACTCTGCCAGCCGCAATACGTCGTCCCGCTATAGCTCAGGCCCAGTGCCACTCGGCTCTGAGCCTGAGGGATCGAGGCTTCAGCGGCCAATCTTGTTCAGCATGTCCTGCGCGCGCTGCTGCAGTTGCGGATCGCCTTCGGCGATGACTTCGCTCAACAGATTGCGTGCCGACTCGGTATCCCCGATGGCCATGCTCTCCGCCGCCAGCTCCAGGCGCAGGTCGAGCGAGGGTCTGGATTCGCTGAACTGAGGCTCCAGCCTGGGCAGTTCGGTGTGCGGCTCGGCAGTGACCTTGGCCTCGGTGTCCTGCAGGGAAATGCTGCTGAGGTCGAAATCGAGGCCCGCATCGTGGCTGGATGTTGACACCGGCTTGCTCTCTTCGGCCGCCGCCAGCGTTGATGCGGGTGCGCCGAAGTCAGACGGCATGTTGAAGTCAAGACCGCCAGACATCAGGAAGTCGCCCTCTGCCGGTTTCGCGGGCTCGACCGGCGCCACCGGCGCTGCGGGAACGTCGATCTGCGGCAGGGCTGCCATGGCCTGGGGCGCAGGTGCACTTGCCGGTGCGGGCTCGCCCATGGGAAGACTCAGATCGAGGTCCAGATGCTCGGGCATGGCCGCCTTGGGCGTGGCCGCTTCCAGGCCGGACAGCATTTCAGTGCTGGGCAGGGTCTGCGGCGTCAAGGCCGCCAGCGCCGTGGGCGTGGCCACCGGAAACTCCGTCTGCGGCATGGTCGAGGGCTGGCCCAGCGTGCTGGGCAGCACCGTGTTGTGATAGAGCGGATTGACCGGGTCGAGGCTGCGACCCAGGTCTTGCGCGCGCTTCCAGTCTTCGCCCACGCCCTGAGTCAGCGCGAACAACTCGGCCGCGCCGACCTCGAAGGAGCGCGAGTCCTTGCGCTTGGCGTAGATCTCCAGCAATTTGAGACGCGCGGCCAGGCGATCCGGATTGGCCTTGACGGCCTCCTTGAGAATCTCCTCAGCCTGCAAATCGCGGCCATAGGCGAGATACACATCGGCCTCGGCCACCGGATCGACATCGTTGGTGTCGAGCTGGCTGGAAGAGAACGTGGAACTCATGCTGCCATTGCGTGTATCCACCCGTTCGCCGCCGGTACCCCCGAAGAAGCTGTCGGCCACGCTCATGCGGCTGTCGAAAACCGAGACGTCACGCTGGGACTTGGCAGCCTTCTTGCGCTGTGCCAGCCAGGCCAGCAGCAACAGCAGCACCACCAATCCACCGCCGGCAGGCAGGAGCAGGGGGTTGGCCAAAAGGCTGCTGAA
>JAJTBQ010000208.1 GCA_021286835.1 Thiomonas sp. | reverse complement strand
GCGCTGGACGGCGGCGACGCGCTCTGTCACGACACGGTGACGCTGTTCTGCACCCTGCTGGGCACGGTGGCGGCCGATCTGGCCATCACCCTGGGCGCGCGGGGCGGGGTGTATATCGGCGGCGGCATCGTGCCGAAGCTGGGCGAGTTCTTCGTGCGCTCGCCCTTCCGCCAGCGTTTCGAGGACAAGGGGCGCACCTCGCCTTATCTGCGCGACATTCCCGTCTGGGTCATTCACAGCCCGTGGCCCGCGCTGCTCGGCGCGGCCGCCGCGCTGGACCAGGCCTTGCAGACCTCCCCACGCCATGGACATGCTTGAACGCATCCGCGCCCAGGCGCCGCAGCTCTCGGCCGCCGAGCGGCGCGTGGCGCAGGCGTTGCTCGATCGGCCCAACGACTTCATCCAGGCCGCGGTGGCCGACATCGCCCAGTCGGTGGGCGTGAGCCAGCCCACGGTCATCCGCTTCGCCCGCTCGGTGGGCTGCACCGGCCTGCAGGACCTCAAGCTCAAGCTCGCGGGCAGCCTGGTGGGCGGCGTGCCCTATGTGCATGCCAGCGTCGGCCCGCAAGACCCGCCGGCCGAGCTTGCCGCCAAGGTTTTCGACAACGCCATCTCGGCGCTGCTGCGGTGTCGCAACGCCGTCAGCCCGGCGGCGCTCGACCAGGCCATCGGCCTGCTTGCCCAGGCCAGCCGCATGGAGTTCTACGGCCTGGGCAACTCCGGCATCATCGCCGCGGACGCGCAGCACAAGTTCTTCCGCCTCGGCACCCCGGCCATCGCCTACGCCGACCCGCACATCCAGGCTATGGCCGCCACGCTGCTGGGGCCGCGCGACGTGCTGGTGGCGATCTCCAATTCCGGGCGGACCAACGAACTGCTCGACGCCGTGGACATCGCCTTGCGCAATGGCTGCAAGGTGGTGGCCATCACCTCCACCGGCTCGCCGCTGGCGCGCATGGCCACCGTGGCGCTGCTGGCCGACGCGCAGGAGGACGCCGAACTCTACAGCCCCATGCTGACCCGGCTGCTGCACCTCACCCTCATCGACGTGCTGGCCGTGGGCGTGGCGCTGCGCCGTGGCCCCGAGCTTGCCGTCCAGCTCGAAAAGACCAAGCGCAGCCTGAAAAACCATCGGCGGCGCACCGACAACTGAACCCGCACCGGGCCCTCAAGCCATGCCCATCCTGACGCAACTCCCTGCCTGGCGCGCGCTGTGGCAGCACTTCTCCCGCGCGCGCGACTGGTCGATGCGCGAACTGTTCGACACCGACCCGCAGCGCGCCGAGCGCTACTGGCTGGAGCAGGACGGCCTCCTCCTCGACTACTCGAAGAACCGCATCACCGACCAGACCCTCACCCTGCTCCTGCAGCTCGCCCGCGAGGCCGAGGCGCCCGAGCGCATCGCCGCCATGTTCCGCGGCGAGCCGATCAACACCACCGAGCACCGGGCCGTGCTGCACGTGGCCCTGCGCAGCCCGCCCGATGCGCCCATCCGGGTCGGCGGCGAGGACGTCATGCCCAAGGTCACCCGAGTGCTCGACCGCATGGCGCGGTTCGCCCACGCGGTGCGCTCGGGCGACTGGCTGGGCTACACGCATCAGCCCATCACCGACATCGTGAGCATCGGCATCGGCGGCTCCGATCTCGGTCCGCTGATGGTGTGCGAGGCGCTCAAGGCCTACGCCCACCCGCGCCTGACCATGCACTTCGTCTCCAACGTCGACAGCTCGCTGCTGAAGGAGACACTCAAGCGCGTGCACGCCGAAACCACGCTGTTCATCATCGAATCCAAGACCTTCACCACCAGCGAAACCCTCACCAACGCGCACACCGCGCGCGAATGGTTCCTGAGCCGCGCGGGCGATGCCGGCGCGGTGGCGCGGCACTTTGTCGCCGTCTCGACCAACCAGAAGGCCGTGGCCGATTTCGGCATCGACCCGGCGCACATGTTCGAGTTCTGGGACTGGGTGGGCGGCCGCTACAGCCTGTGGTCGGCCATCGGCCTGCCCATCATGCTCTGCCTGGGCGAAGAGAATTTCCGCGCCCTGCTCGCCGGCGCGCACGGCATGGACACGCACTTTCGCACCGCGCCGCTGGAAGCCAACATGCCGGTGCTGCTCGCGCTCGTGGGCATCTGGTACATCAACTTCTTCGGCGGCGGCAGCCACGTCATCGCGCCCTACGACCAGTATCTGCACCGCTTTCCCGCCTTCATCCAGCAGCTCGACATGGAGTCCAACGGCAAGCAGCGCACGCGCGACGGCCGCCTGGTGGACTACGAGACCGCCCCCATCATCTGGGGCGGCACCGGCATCAACGGCCAGCACGCCTTCTTCCAGCTGCTGCACCAGGGCACGCACATCGCGCCCATCGACCTCATCGCCTCGCTCGACGGGCGCGGCTCGCTGCCGGGGCACCACGAAATCCTGCTCGGCAATATGTTCGCGCAGGCCGAGGCCTTTCTGCGCGGCAAGACGCTCGACGAGGCCCGCGCCGAACTGCGCGCCGCGGGGCTGGACGAGCCCGCCGTGCAGGCGCTCGCGCCCTTCAAGGTGTTCGACGGCAACCGTCCGACCAACACCCTGCTGCTGCAGCGGCTCGATCCACGCTGCCTGGGCGCGCTCATCGCGCTCTACGAGCACAAGATCTTCGTTCAGGGCGCTATCTGGCAGATCAACTCCTTCGACCAATGGGGCGTGGAGCTGGGCAAGCAGCTCGCCCACACCATCGTCGGCGAACTCGAAGGCAGCGCCGAGGCTGCGGCGCACGACAGCTCGACCGCCCGGCTGATCGCGCTTTACCGGCGCATGAATCAGGAAAAGACGTCGAAGGGGCGCGGCAAGACCGCGCTTTAGGCCGTCATCGCACGGCGGGGCTGGGGTCGTCCTGCGCCGTGGCGGCCGGCCGTTGCAGCCGCAGCACGGCACGCGCCACCAGGGGCTGCAGCCCCGCGCCGCCTTGCGCCACATGGGCTTGCAAGGTCGCGCGCATGTCCGGGGACCAGAACCGCTGCAGATGCCCGGCGATCTCCTGCTCGGTCTCCGGCGTGTCGGGATAGACGGCGAAGAATTGGCCGATGTCGTTGGCCATCTTGACCAGATAGTCGATGTGCATGGCGGGGCTCAGCGGGTGTGAATGAATCGGGTGCGGCCAATCCGAGGCGTGGTCAGGGCGGGCTTGTTCATGGCTTCTCAGGTGATGGGGTGTCGCACAGCCCATGCGGGTTGGCATACAAGGTCAGGCGCCCCTCGCGGGCGAAGCCGGCCAGGGTCATGCCGCAGGCGCTCGCCAGGGCAAGGGCATGCGCCGTCGGCGCGGAAACCGCCACCAGCCACCCGGCGCCGAACAGCGCGGCCTTCTGCACCATCTCGTAGCTGGCCCGGCTGGTGACGACGAGAAAGCCGTCGTCCGCCGAAACGCCGGTGCGCATGAGATGGCCGATCAGTTTGTCGAGCGCGTTGTGCCGCCCGACATCTTCGCGTACCGCCCGCACCTCGCCCTCGCGGCTGCACCACGCCGCCGCATGCGCCGCGCCGGTGGCGGCGAACAGAGGTTGATGCGCGGGCAGACTGTGCAAGGCCCTGGCCACGGCCGAGGCGGCGAGCGGATCGCGCCGCGGCAGCGCGGGCAGGTCGCGCGCCACCGCCTCCAGGCTGTCCACCCCGCACAAGCCGCAGCCGGTGCGGCCCGCCAGGGTGCGCCGCCGTTCCTTGAGCCCGGCGAAGCGTTGCGCGGCGATGTCCACCTCCACGGCAATGCCCCGCGGCTGCTCGATCACCTCGCAGCCATAGATCTCGCCCGGCGCCTGGACGATGCCCTCGGTCAGCGCGAAGCCATGGGCCAGGTCGTCGAGATCGGCCGGCGTGGCCATCATCACCGCGTGCGACACGCCGTTGAACACCAGCGCCACCGGCACCTCCTGCGCCACCACGTCCTGCCCGGCGGCGG
>JAJTBQ010000207.1 GCA_021286835.1 Thiomonas sp. | reverse complement strand
GTGGCGTTGACCGAGAGCGTGTTCAATCTGCTTGAAAGCACGCTGATGGAGTACAGCTACGACGGCACCGTGCGGCAGCGCACCGGCACCAGCATTCCGGGCATCACGCCGTCCAACGTCTATCGGAGCAAGGGCGGCGAGTGGGTGCAGATTTCGGGCAATGGCGACGCGATTTTCCGCAGGCTCATGTTGGCCATCGGCCGCGCCGACATGGCCGACGATCCCGGCCTGGCCCGCAATCCGGGCCGCATGGTTCGCGCCGACGAGATCGATGCGGCCATCCAGCAATGGGCGGCGGGGCAGGAGCCCGAGGCCATCGTGCAGGCCATGCGCGCGGCCGAGGTTCCCGCCACGCGCATCTACAGCATTGCCGATGTGGTGGCCGACCCGCAGTTTCAGGCGCGCGGCATGATCGAGGCCCACACGCTGGCCGACGGCACGCCGGTGGATCTGCCCGCCCCGGCGCCCAGGCTGTCGCAGACGCCGGGCGCCACGCGCTGGCTCGGCCCGGCCCTGGGCGCGCATACCGACGAGGTGCTTGCCGAACTGGGGCTGGATGCGGCGCAGATTGCGGCCCTGCGACAGGGCGGTGCAATCTAGGACCTGCGAACCGGCCTGGGCCACGTCAAACGGCGCAGGCGCGCCGTGCTGCGCGTTTATTGCTGGGCGACGTCGATCAGACGCTTGTCGCGCGTCTGCACGCTGTAGTGCAGATCCCTGTGATCGTTGCGCTGGCGTTCGGCGACCTTGGTGGACTTGCGCACGATGGTGCGGCGCTTGACCTGCGGTTTGCGCTCGGCGACTACGCGGCGCTGTTCAACCTTGCGCTCGGCCACGAAGATCCGCGGGGTGTGCGTGACGTAGATGGTCACGAACTGGCCTTTGCGGAAAATGCCGCGTTCGGTCGTGCGGTTCCACTGCGCCACCTGCAGCGGGCTGAGGTGATAACGATGGGCCACGCGCTGCACGGAATCGCCGTACTTGCCCACACGCAGCACCATGCGGCGGCCCGGAGGCGCTTCGGGGGCGAAGGCCAGCACGGCGTTTTCGGCGATGGCGGCGCTGACGTTTTTATTGCTGCCGTCCTCGGCCTTGGGAATCAGCACCGTGGAGCCGGCCTTGATGAGCTGGCGCGCGGGAATGTCGTTGGTGTCGCGCAGCACGGCCTCGCTGATGTCGAGCGTGCGGGCCAGTTGCATGGGCGACTGGGTGGACTTCACGGCATAGGCCGTCCAGGTGGACAGCGGGCCGTTGTAGGCCTGCAGCGCCTGCGCGAAATGCGTGGCGTTGTCATACGGCATGAGAATGCGCGGGTTGGTCGCCCCCAGAATGACCGGCTTGGTATAGGCCGGATTGAGCGAGCGGAACTCGGCCACCGTCATGTCCGCCAGCTTGGCCGCCAGCGTGACGTCGATGTCGCGGGTGATGGTGACGGCCTTGAAGTAGGGATGATCGGGAATGTCGGGCAGGGTGATGCCGTACTTCTGCGGGTCGGAGATGATGTCTTTCACCGCCTGCAGCTTGGGGTAGTAATTGCGCGTTTCGTTGGGCATGCGCAAATCCTGGTAATCGACCGGCAGGTTGTGCGCCTTGTTGTAGGCAATGGCGCGCTGCACGCTGCCCTCGCCCCAGTTGTAGGCGGCCAGTGCGATCTGCCAGTTGCCGAACATGTTGTAGAGGTTCTGCAGATAGTCGAGTGCGGCGTTGGTGGAGGCCAGCACGCTGCGGCGATCGTCCTGGAACATGTTCTGCTTCAGGTTGTAGTGCTTACCCGTGGACGGAATGAACTGCCACATGCCCACCGCATGCGCCACGGAGCGGGCGTCGGGGTTGTAGGCGCTCTCAATGAAGGGCAGCAGCGCCAGCTCGGTGGGCATGCCGCGCTTCTGCACTTCCTGCACCGTGTAGTAGAGGTATTTGCGGGCGCGCTCGGTCATGCGGGCGACGTAGTCGGGCCGGGTGACGTACCACTGCGCGGCCTGCTCGGCCAGCGGGCTGTCCATCTCGGGAATGGCGAAACCGGCACGGATGCGCTGCCAGATGTCGGTGTACTGCGGGGTGATGTCCTTGGTGTCGTCCTGCAGCGCCGTCTGCTCGGTCGGCGTGATGGGCGCACTGGCCACAGCGTTCGTCTGGAGCGGCGTTTCCGGCGTGGTGGAAGCCTCACTGTTGGAGGCGGTTTGCGGGGAGGAACTTCGGGGAGGTGTGGCGGCGGAGGTTTTTTCGGCGGGAGGGACGGCGGCGCATCCGGCGGCCATCGCGACCATTGCACCCAAAGCCCAGAATCGCAGTCGTCTCAGTTGCCGCATCAGCACTCACCCCTTGAAATCATTTTTCCACTCTCGCAACCAGGCCAGGGCCTGCACTGCATCCTCAGGCTTTTGGCCCCTGTACCGCTCCAGCGCCTGCAACACGCCGGGTTCGCCGGTGCGCAGAAACGGATTGATCTGCTTCTCCAGCCCGATGGAACTGGGCAAGGTGGGCCGGCCTTCGGCGCGCAAGGCCAGGCACCGTTGCTGGTGCGCCACCACCGCCTCGTTCGAGGGGTCTGCAGACCGGGCGAATTGTAGATTAGAGAGGGTGTACTCGTGGGCACAATTTACGGTCGTATTTTCAGGCAGTTGCGCCAGTTTGTTTAAAGAATTGTGCATCTGGGCAGGCGTTCCTTCGAACAGGCGGCCGCATCCCGCGGAAAACAGCGTGTCGCCGCAGAACAGGGCGGCCGCCTGTTCGCCCTGCAGCGGGCGGGCCACATAGGCGATATGCCCCAGGGTATGACCCGGCACTTCGAGCACCTCAAACCGCATCGGCCAACCCTGCGGCGTGAACCCATCGCCCTGGCGCAGGGCCTGCGTGCGTGCCGGGATGGCCTCGCCCGCCGGCCCCCAGACGGGCGGCGCATCGGCAGGGTGCCTCGCCCGCCACCACTGCAGCAGGTCGGTGATGCCGCCCACGTGGTCGCTGTGATGGTGGGTGACTAGAATGCCGCGCAGTTCCAGGCCGCGCCGCTCGAAGGCATCGATCACCGGCGCGGCATCGCCCGGGTCCACCACCAGCGTGCGCGGATCATCCGCGGCAGGACGGACCAACCAGATGTAGTTATCCCGAAAGGCTGCAAGCGCTTCTGTATGCATGGTGACTCCGATCAGTGGCCTTTGATGAGCCTGCAGCACTGGCTGCAGACCCCGCCCGGTCGCTATGCGCTGGCTTGGGAACAGAGCCAGATCGACCGCGTGGTGAACGACATTTTCGGCTATCACGCCCTGCAACTCGGCAACCCGGCGCTGCAGGGTCTGGCGCACAACCGCATGCCGCATCGCTGGCTGGCGCTCGATGGCGCCCTGCCGGCCCAGTTCGATCTGCCCGGCGTGCGTCCGGCCTGCCTGCTGCCCGAGCATTACGGCGGCGAGCCGGTCTATGCCGAGCCCGGCCTGGTCGATGCCGTGGGCGTGGCCGCCGAACATGCCGCCGAAAGCGCCCAGCTCCCGCCCGAGCCGCTGCCGCCCGATCCGCACGCCATCCATACCGAACACCTGCAATGCGACTTCACCGCGCTGCCGTTTCCTGCGCAGTCGCTCGATCTGGTGGTGCTGCCGCACACGCTCGAATGGGTGGACGACCCGCACGCCTGCCTGCGCGAGGTCGACCGCGTGCTGGTGCCCGGCGGGCAGGTCGTCATCAGCGGCTTCAACACCTGGAGCCTGTGGGGCATGCGCCAACTGCTCGGCCGCGTGGGCGGTGGCTGGTATCTGCCCCAGCACGGCGAATTTCTCGCCCCCCGCCGCGTGCGCGACTGGCTGCGGCTGCTGAGCTTTGAAGTCACCCAAGGCCGCTTCGGGTGCTACCGGCCCGCGCTGTGCTCGCCGCTATGGCTGCACCGCTGGCGCTTCATGGACAAGGCGGGCGACCGCTGGTGGCCCGTGTTCGGCGCGGTGTACTTTCTCGCGGCGATCAAGCGCGTGCCCGCCATGCGCCTGGTCGGCAAGGTGGACATGCGCACCAA
>JAJTBQ010000206.1 GCA_021286835.1 Thiomonas sp. | reverse complement strand
CTGTGAGCACCAGCGCCATCACGATGAAGAAGCCGTAAGGCTCGACACGGGAGACGGCAATGGCCTGACGAACGGGCAGCAAGCCAACCAGGATGCGTCCTCCATCGAGCGGCGGCAGCGGGAACAGGTTGAACACGAACATCACCAGATTGACCAGTCTGCCAGCATGCGCGACATCGTAAAAATACACTTCGTCGACCGAGAAGGCGTGCAACGCGACCAGTACGAGTCCCCACAGGAACGCCTGGAAGAAGTTGGAGGCGGGCCCCGCCAATGCAACCCAGATCATGTCACTCTTGGGGTTGCGCAGCCGTCCGAAATTCACTGGCACGGGTTTGGCATAGCCGAACAGAAACGCCCCGGCGGTGGCGAAGTACAGAATGAGAGGGACCAGAATGGTGCCGATGGGGTCGATATGCCGTACCGGGTTCAGCGAAACACGCCCCATCATGTAGGCGGTGTTGTCGCCAAAGTAGCGTGCCGCGTAGCCATGCGCCGCTTCGTGAAGGGTGATGGCGAAAAGCACCGGCAAGGCGTAGACGGTGACGGCCTGAATGAGTTGATCCATGCGGAGATTGTAGAAAGAGCGATGCGACGGAAGGGTGGGAGCGGCCGGATCGGCCACGTAGGGGGCGTGCGCCCTGTCTACTGCAAGGCCGGAATGCCCAGAGCGTCGAGTGGGCCGCGGCCGATGCGGACGACGACGGGCTCGGCGCCACAAAGATCGACGACCGTGGTGGGCTCGCTCGGGCAGGGCCCGGCATCGAGGACGAGATCGAGCTGATGTTCAAGGCGATCCCTGATGTCGACGGCATCGTTGAGGGCGTGTTCGTCGCCAGGCAGAATCAAGGTCGTGGCCAACAGGGGCTGGGCCATTTCCATCAACAGGGTGTGGGCCACGGCGTTTTGCGGAACGCGTACCCCGATGGTCTTGCGCGAGGGATGCGACACGCGCCGAGGGACTTCCTTGGTCGCTTCCAGAATGAAGGTGTAGGGGCCGGGCGTGCAAGCGCGGATCAGCCGGTATTGACGATTGTCGACACGGGCGTAGTTGCCGAGTTCCGACAGGTCGCTGCACAGCAGGGTCAGGTGATGGCGTTCGTCCACCTGACGGATCTGTCGCAGACGTTGCACGGCAGCTTTGTCGTCCAGATGGCAAACCAGGGCATAGGACGAATCGGTGGGGATGGCCGCCACGCCGCCGCCGTGCAAAACCGTCACCGCTTGCTTGATCAGCCGAAGCTGGGGGTTGTCCGGGTGCAGGTTGAAGTATTGCGCCATGCGAGATTCTCAATGCAGCAGATCCCAGACCGGGGCGAGATCAGCGGGGAGGGGGGCAAGCCGACCGAGGTCGCAGATGCTTTCCGCGGGGCTGTGAAAGTCGGAGCCGCGCGAGGCATAGAAGCCGAATTCCAGGGCGAGCTTGGCATACTTGCGGGCTTGCGAAGCGGTGTGGCTGCCGGTGACCACTTCAATGCCCTGTCCACCGAGTGACTTGAAACGATCGAACAGGGCCCATTCCTCGGTCGCGCTGAACCGGTAGCGGCCCGGATGGGCAATCACGGCCACTCCGCCCGCGGCTTTGATCCACGACAGCGCATCATCGAGACAGGCCCATTCGTGCTCGACATAGCCGGGTTTGCCCGGCGTGAGAAATCGGCTGAAGACTTCATGGGTCTGACGGCAGACGCCTTGCTCCACCAGAAGCCGCGCGAAGTGGGTGCGCGATAACAGGGCCGGGTTTCCGGCAAAGCGCAAGGCGCCTGCATAGACCTCGCCAATGCCCAGATGGTTTTCAAGTGCGGCGGCCATGTCCCTGGCCCGTTGGTCGCGCCCGGCCCGAATCTGCTGCAGACCGGTCACGAGTTCCGTCTGACAGGGGTCGATGTTCAGTGCAACGATGTGAACCGTCTGAGCCGCAAACGAGACCGAAATCTCCACGCCCGGAACGAAACGCATGCCCAGGGCCTCGGCTGTCCGTTGCGCCTCGGGCAGGCCGCCGAGTTCGTCGTGATCGGTGAGGGCCCAGAGGTCGACACCCTGCGCGTGCGCACGCCGCGCCAGTTCGTCGGGGGCAAGCGTGCCGTCCGACACGTTGGAATGACAGTGCAGGTCGGGGTTGCGGGGAGAAGAGTGGGACATCGCCTGAGCATTGTAGGGAGCGCGTCTAAACTGCGCCGGATGGGTCAATCGCATCATGTCAGTCAAACGCCGGCAACGCAGTGGTTGCGAGCGCGCGGCGTCGCGTACACCGAGCACGTCTATGACTACGTCGATCACGGAGGCGCCGCGTGGGGCGCAGACTCGCTCGGATTGGCGCTGCATGCCGTCGTCAAGACTCTGGTGATGCAGAACGAGGCGTCCCGGCCGCTGGTGGTCCTGATGCACGGCGACCGCGAGGTCTCGACCAAGCAATTGGCCCGCACTATCGCGACGCGGCATGTCGAACCGTGCAAACCCGAAGTGGCGCAGCGGCATAGTGGCTATCAGGTCGGGGGAACATCGCCATTCGGGCTGCGCAAGCCGATGCCGATCTATGTCGAGCGATCCATACTCGCCCTGGATCGCATTTATATCAACGGCGGGCGACGTGGGTATTTGCTGGGCCTTTCAACCGGCGTCCTGGATTCGCTGCTGCAGGCCCAGCCGGTGGATTGCGCGCTCATGTCCTACTGATCCGGCGTCCCTGGAGCACGAAAGGGCCAACCGCCGGTTTGGGTCGGCTCAATACAATCAGCGCCATGAATACATCCAGTGTCGTGGCACTTGTTTTCGCCGGATTGGCCTACCTTCTTGGATCGTTGTCGTTTGCGGTGTTGGTCAGCCGCGCAATGGGCATGGCCGATCCTCGCACCTACGGTTCCGGCAACCCGGGCGCCACCAATGTGCTGCGCAGTGGCAACAAGGCCGCGGCCATCCTCACCTTGCTGCTCGATGCCTTCAAAGGGTGGCTGGCGGTCTGGCTCGCCTTGGTGCTGGGACCGGGCTTCGGACTGGGGGCTCCGGGTGTGGCGTTGGTGGCCGTGGCGGTGTTTCTCGGTCACCTGTACCCGGTCTTTTTCCATTTCAAGGGTGGCAAAGGCGTGGCCACGGCCGCCGGGGTTCTGCTGGCGATTCAGCCATGGCTGGGTCTGGCCACGCTGCTGACCTGGCTCATCGTGGCGGTGTTCTTCCGCTATTCCTCGCTGGCCGCACTGGTGGCCGCTGTGTTTGCGCCGTTCTACTACTGGTTCGGCGGCGGTCTGGCGTGGAACGCCGACCCGGCCTTGCTGCTTGCTCTGGTGATTGTCAGCGCATTGCTGATCTGGCGTCACAAGAGCAATATCGGCAAGCTGATGCGTGGTGAAGAAAGCCGGATCGGGCGCAAGAAGTAAAGGTGCGCCTCAATCGCGGAAGTTGTTGAACGACAGCGGTGCTTCCTGCAGGTCTTTGCGCAACAAGGCCATGGCGGCCTGCAGGTCGTCCCGCTTGGCACCGGTGATGCGCACGACGTCGCCCTGGATGGCCGAGGTCAGCTTAAGCTTGGAGCCTTTGATGGCCGCAGTGATCTTCTTGGCGAGGTCCTGGGGAATGCCGAACTTCACCGTGATGGCCTGTTTGACTTTGTCGCCCGAGATTTTTTCGATCTTGCCCGGATCGAAAAAGCGAGGGTCGATTTTTCGCTTGGCGGCCTTGGTCATCAACACGTCGCGGACCTGGCCCAACTGGAATTCGCTGTCGGCCGTCAGCGTGAGGGTCTTGTCGTTTTGCTCCACCTGGGCCGAGCTTCCCTTGAAGTCGAAGCGAGTGGCTATTTCCTTGGTGGCCTGATCGCAGGCATTGCGCACTTCAACGAGATCGGGTTCGAGAACGGTATCGAAAGAGGGCATGGGGCAACCTGAAGATAATGAAATTTTGATCGTTGGGATTTTATGAGCCTGGAAATTGAAAGCGATGTGCCGCTGCGCGCGCTGAACACCTTCGGCATTGACGCGAGCGCCCGGAGCCTGGTGCGGGTTCGCAGTGC
>JAJTBQ010000205.1 GCA_021286835.1 Thiomonas sp. | reverse complement strand
GCCATCATCCTCATCGACCACGCCCTGCGCCACCGCGCCCAATGCGGCGACGTGCGGTTCGACGTGCCGCCGATCGCGGGGCGAAGCTGAAGGGGCTGGTCCCGCCGACAGGAATCGAACCTGTATTTGCCGCTTAGGAGGCAGCCGTTCTATCCATTGAACTACGGCGGGGAGGTGAGCGGCTGGATTGTAGGGGCTCGCCCGGGTTCAGCGGCTGTCGCGCAGGCGCTGGTGCAGATGCTCGGCAATCGCGTCTCGGGTTTGTTGGGTGAGGGCGCGGCGGGTGGGGGCGTGCAGTGGGGCGAGGTAGTCAACCTCGATGCGCAAGGGCGCGGCCGCGCTCATGCGCCACAGGCTGCCGAGCATGGTTTCGTCGCCGACATACGAGGCGGCGCGGCTGAAGCGGCCGCTGCGCTGGTCGGCATAGAACAGCACCACGGGCTGCACCGCAGCCGGGCAATCGGCCACGCAGGCAGCCTGGAACAGATTGGCATGGAAGGGCAGCAGGTCGTGGCCGTAGCCTGTTGTGCCTTCCGGGAACACGCCGACGTGGTGGCCCTGCTGCAGGCATTGCGCCATCTGGTGGATGACGCGAACCACGTCTTGCGCCCGCTCGCGCTCGATCAGCAGGGTGCCCACGCCGCGCACCAGCGGGCCGATGAGGGGCCATTGCGCGGCTTCGGCCTTGGAGACGAAGCGCACGGGCTGGACGGCGTTGATGGCGAAGATGTCGATCCACGAGACGTGGTTGGCGGCCACGAGGCTGGGCGTTTCCAGCGGTGTGCCATTGACCTGCAACGCAAGCCCGCTGAGATGCAGCAACTGCACCGACCAGTCACGGATGTGTTGGCGCTTCTGGGCGTCGGACAGCTCGGGAAACCGGCTCTGGATGATGCGCTGACCGCGCACTGCGTGCGCGCTGAGGCGGGTCAACCGCGCGGCGAATCGCACCGGCGCGCTGACGCGCCTTAGCCTGGGCGCCGCAACCGAAGCGGGCAGTTCGGTTGGCGGGACCGCTGGCGCGACGGCGCGATCCGGCGCGGAGTTCATGCAGGGCTTGCGACGGTCTGGGCGCTCCACACCACGCGGCCGTCGATCACGGCGTGCCGCACGCGGCCGGGCAGCTCCTGTTCGGCCAGAGGGGTGTGGCGGCTCTGGCTGTGCAGCGCGTCGGGCGTGGCGCACCAGCGGGCCTGCGGATCGACGAGGACGCACTCCGCGGCGGCACCCACGTCGAGTGTGGCGGGCGGCAGGCCTGCGGCCTGGGCGGCACGATGGCCGACGCAACCGAGGGCCTGGACCAGGGAAAGGCGGGTGTCGGCGGCGAACTGTAGGGCTGTGGACAGCAGCAACTCCAGCCCGGTGGCGCCCGGCGCGGCGTCGGCGAAGGTCTGGGTCTTGTCGTCGGCGCTGATGGGGGTGTGATCGGAGCACAGGGCGTCGATGGTGCCATCGGCCAGGGCGGCGCGCAGGGCGTCGCGGTCGCGCTGTTGGCGCAGCGGCGGATCGAGCCGGGCTCGGGCGTCGAAGTAGCCGATGTCCAGATCGGTGAGCATCAGGTTGTTGATCGAAACGTCGCAGGTGAGCGGCAGACCTTCGGCCTTGGCCTGCCGCACCAGGGCCACCCCGGCTGCGCTGGAGAGCTTGCTCACATGTACCGCGCAACCGGTGCCGCGCATGAGTTCGAACAGGGTGTGCAGCGCTACGGTTTCGGCCATGGCGGGCACGCCACTCAGGCCCAGGCGCTGCGCATAGGCGCCGCTGGCGGCGATACCGCCGCGGCTGAGCGAGGCGTCCTGAGCGCGCAGCCAGACCTTGTAGCCGAAAGTGCTGGCGTATTGCATGGCGCTGTAGAGCACCTTGGTGTCGGTGATGGGCGTATCGGCCTGGGAGAAGCCGATGCAGCTCGCCCGGGTGAGTTCGGCCATTTCGCTCAGCCGTTCGCCCTTGAGGCCCTTGGTCAGCGCGCCCAGCGGATAGACCCGCGCGCTCTTGAGGCGGCGGGCGCGCCAGCGCAGCATTTCCACCAGGCTGGGTTCGTCGAGCACGGGATCGGTGTCGGGCGAGCAGACCACGCGGGTGACGCCACCGGCCAGCGCCGCGTTGAGTTCGGTCTCCAGCATGCCCTCGTGCTCGTAGCCGGGCTCGCCCAGGCGGGCGCAGAGGTCGATGAGGCCGGGCAGGACGATGAGGCCGCGCGCATCGAGCGTCTGGTCGGGGGCGAAGCCTTCGGGTGACTTACCGACCGCGACGATGCGCTCACCGACGATGGCGACATCGCCCTCGGCATCGAGCCCGCGCAGCGGGTCGATGAGGCGGCCGCCGTGGATCAGGAGTTGCGTGGTGCTCATGCTTGGCTTTCCGTGGAGGCGACGATGGACAGCACGGCCATGCGCACGGCGATGCCGAAGCGCACCTGATCGAGGATGACGCTGCGCGGGCCATCGGCCACCGCGCTGTCGATCTCGACACCGCGATTGATCGGTCCGGGGTGCATGACGATGACATCGGACTTGGCCAGCGCCAGGCGCTCGGGGGTGAGGCCGTAGGTCATGTTGAATTCATGCGCGGACGGCAGCAGCGCGCCCGACATGCGCTCGTTCTGCAGGCGCAACATCATGATGACGTCGGCGCCGCGGATGCCCTCGGCCATGTCGTGGCAGACCCGCACGCCCATGTCGCGCAGATTGTCGGGCGCCAGGGTCTTGGGGCCGACGGCGCGCACCTCGGCGGCGCCCAGGGTGGTGAGCGCGTGGATGGCCGAGCGCGCCACGCGCGAATGCACGATGTCGCCGACGATGGCCACGGTGAGATTGCTGAAGTCGCCCTTGAAATGACGGATGGTGTACATGTCCAGCAGACCCTGGGTGGGGTGGGCATGGCGGCCATCGCCGGCGTTGACGATGTGCACATGCGGGGGCGTGTGCTGGGCGATGAGAAAGGGCGCGCCGCTGTCGGCGTGACGCACGACGAACACATCCGCATCCATTGCTTCGAGGTTGGCGATGGTGTCGAGCAGCGACTCGCCCTTGGAGGTGGAAGAGCGCTGGATGTCGAGATTGAACACATCGGCCGACAGGCGTTGCGCCGCGATCTCGAAGGTGGTGCGGGTGCGCGTGCTGTTCTCGAAGAACAGGTTGAACACGCTCTTGCCGCGCAGCAGCGGAACCTTTTTCACCTCGCGGCTGCCGAAGCTCACGAAGCCCTGCGCGGTGTCGAGGATGTGCGTGAGCACATCGCGCGGCAGGCCTTCGGGGGTGAGCAGGTGGCGCAGCTCGCCGTTTTTGTTGAGTTGGGGGTTGTGGGCGCGGGTCATGTTCACCAGCTTGGTCTATTTGCTCACGAGGTCAAAGCGAAAGCGGATGCCGTCGGCCACGTCCTCATCGCGCAGCAGCGCCAGAGAAACCTGGTCGGGCAGTTGGAGCGTGCTGGCGGCGATCTGCGGGCAGATGGGCAGCTCGCGGCCGCCGCGGTCCACCAGCACCGCCAGGTCGATGCGCGCCGGACGGCCGAAGTCGAACAACTCGTTGATGGCCGCTCGGGTGGTGCGGCCGGTGTGCAGCACATCGTCGATCAGCAGCACGGCGCGGTCGGCGATGGGCACCGGCAAGGCGGTGCGGTTGGCGCTGGGATGCAGGCCGCGGGTGGCGAAGTCGTCACGGTGAAAGGTCGACGAGACCACGCCGTAGGGCTGCGTGAGTTGCAGGTCGGCGTGCAGACGTTGCGCCAGCCAGGCGCCGCCGGAATAGATGCCGATGAGCAAGGGCGGCTCGGCATGCGCCGCCACGGTGCTGCGAACCTGTGCGAGCAACTCGGTGTAGAGGGCCTCGGCATCGGGCGGGAGGGCTGTCGGGGACGCGGGAGCGGAAGACATGGTCAGCGTTGCTGCAGGTATTGTTCGACGATGAGCTGAGCGGCGGCGCTGTCCACGTCGTCGGCGCCCCCGTCTTCGGCGGCAACCGAGGTGTAGCGTTCATCCACCAGCGCCACCGGCAGCCCGAAGCGGCCTTCGA
>JAJTBQ010000204.1 GCA_021286835.1 Thiomonas sp. | reverse complement strand
GGTCAGCTAGCCTGAAAACAATCCGTCATCCCAGTGACGTACGGTAACAATTGCCGGGTGGCTGGGTTGATGCGTTGCGTTGCGGGCCTCGGGCATCAGACCCAGCAGCGACGCCACGCCCATGTCCACATACAGGAGACTTGAGCATGGCTTCCATTGCAATGGGCACCAAAGAGCGCCCCATGTCGTCCGGCGAGAAGAAGGTGATCTTCGCCTCTTCGCTCGGCACGGTATTCGAGTGGTACGACTTCTATCTGTACGGTTCGCTGGCGGCCATCATCGCCAAGCAGTTCTTCGCCGGGCTCGACGCCGGTTCGGCCTTCATCTTCGCGCTGCTGGCCTTCGCGGCCGGTTTCATCGTGCGACCGTTCGGCGCCCTGGTCTTTGGCCGGCTGGGCGACATGATCGGGCGCAAGTACACCTTTCTGGTCACCATCCTGATCATGGGGATGTCGACCTTCATCGTCGGCGTGCTGCCCAATTACGCGGCCATCGGTGCGGCGGCGCCGGTGATTCTCATCGTGCTGCGGCTGTTGCAGGGTCTGGCGCTGGGCGGGGAATACGGCGGCGCCGCCACCTATGTGGCCGAGCATGCGCCCCATGGCAAGCGCGGGGCCTACACCTCGTGGATCCAGACGACCGCGACGCTGGGCCTGTTCCTGTCGCTGCTGGTGATTCTGGGCACGCGCACCCTGCTGGGTGAAGAAGTGTTCAACGCCTGGGGCTGGCGCGTGCCTTTCCTCGTGTCCATCCTGCTGCTGGGCATTTCGGTGTGGATCCGCCTGAAGCTCAACGAGTCTCCGGCCTTCGTCAAGATGAAGGCAGAGGGCAAGTCGTCCAAGGCGCCGTTGACCGAAGCTTTCGCCCGCTGGGGCAACCTGAAGTACGTCATTCTGGCGCTGCTCGGTCTGGTGGCCGGTCAGGCGGTGGTCTGGTACACGGGCCAGTTCTATGCGCTGTTCTTCCTGACGCAGACGCTCAAGGTCGATGCCGTCACGGCCAACCTGCTGATCGCAGCGGCCCTGTTGATCGGCACGCCGTTCTTCATCGTGTTTGGCGCGCTGTCCGACAAGATCGGCCGCAAGCCCATCATCCTGGCAGGCTGCCTGATCGCTGCGCTCACCTACTTCCCGCTGTTCAAGGCGCTGACGCATTACGCCAACCCAGCGCTGTATCAGGCGGTGCAGAATTCGCCCGTGACGCTCACGGCCGATCCCTCGCAGTGCACCTTCCAGTTCAACCCCACCGGCACGGCCAAGTTCACCTCGTCGTGCGACATCGCCAAGCAGATGCTGGCGGCCAACTCGGCCAACTATGAGACCAAGAACGGCACCGGCCCGGCCGTGATCCAGATCGGCGACAAGACCATCACCGTGGTCGGCGCCAAGGATCTTCCCGCCGACGAGTTCAAGGCCAAGGAAGCCGCGCTGAAGAAGGAGATCGGCGCCGCGCTCAAGGCCGCGGGCTACCCGGCCAAGGCTGACCCGGCGCAGATGAACACCGTCATGGTCGTGGCCATCCTGGCGCTGCTGGTGATCTTCGTCACCATGGTGTACGGCCCGATTGCCGCCGCGCTGGTGGAGCTGTTCCCCACCCGCATCCGCTACACCTCGATGAGCCTGCCCTATCACATCGGCAATGGCTGGTTCGGCGGCCTGCTGCCCACCATCTCCTTCGCCCTGGTGGCGCAGAACGGCAATATCTACTACGGCCTCTGGTACCCGGTGATCGTGGCGCTGGGCACTTTTGTCATCGGTCTGCTCTTCCTGCCCGAGACCAAGGACCGCGACATCTACGCGGCCGACTGAGGCTGCGGGGCGGGGCGCATGGCGTCCCGGGTCAGGTTGATACGCAACGACAACGCCCGCTTCGCGCGGGCGTTGTCGTTGCAGCGCCGCGTGACTTCAGCGGCCCGGCGCCGCCTGGGCCGTGGCCAGTTCGGCACTGCGCAGGCAGGGCGCCTGCACCAGATGGCCATGCCAAAGACCGTGGGCGCTGCGGACGGCGACCACGGCCCAGGCACCGGCGAGTGCGACGATCAGCGTCGCGGCGAACGCCGTGAAGAACGGCATGCCCGTGCGCAGCCCCAGCGTCAAACTGGCGGCGGTATAGACCCCCACAGGAAAGGTGAAGCCCCACCAGCCGAGGTTGAAAGGCAGGCCTCGGCGCACCTGGATGGCCGTGAGCGCCACGGCCGTGACCAGCCACCAGAGCCCCAGGCCCCAAAGAATCAGCGCACCGACCACGCCCAGCGGCCCGGCCAGTGCGGCGACGGGCGCCATGATCGTGCCGGCAAAGGTCTGCGGAGCCGCAGCGCCCAGAGTGAGCAGGGCGAAGGCGCCCGTGCCGATGGGGCCGAGGCTCAGCCAGGTCGAGACGCCAAGCTCTTTGGGCGGCAGCTTGTGCAGGGCGAGCCGCAGGTAGAGCACCGTCAGGATGCCCAGCGCGATGGGCACCGACATGCCCCAGAGGGCATAGCCCGCCACGACCAGCGACTGGCCCTGCGCCGCGGGCAGGTGTTGCGCCAGATAGCCGGCGCTCGACGCCGCCACTTCCGCCGGGACGACGGGCAGCAGCCACACGCCCGTCATGCGCTCCAGGCTGTGATCCTGGGCGATGAACTGATACCAGGGGACCAGCCAGCCGGTGAGCAGGGATAGAGCCGCATCGATCCACCACAGGTGCAGAGCCCACTGTGCGATGAGCGCCTGACCGGGGTGGAACAGCACGAGACCATTGACCAGCGGAATGAGCGCCATCGGGATCGCGCCCAGAAACATGGATTGGACCGGGTGGCGCAGAAGCGGCATGGCATCCTTGGTGAAAAACACCCAACGTGCGGCGAAAAGGGCAGCAAACAACGCGAACAGGGTGGCATCCGCCACGAAAAGACCATAAGCGATGTCATGCAGCCCCGTGATGTGCGCTGGAAACTGGGCGAGCAGCAGGAAGGTGATGCCCGTGCCCATATTCACGGTGAACCAATTCGGGGTGAACTGGCGCACCAGTTCGAGCGGGGACGGCAGGCGGTTGAGCGGTTTCCAGGATGACATGATGTGCAGCACGGCCAAAGAAAGGATGCGATGATGCTAGGCAGTCGTCTTCAATAAGTAAAACGACTTATTTTGATCATTTGCATCTACTAAGTAAATATGCAATGGGCAGGGTCGGCAGACTTGAGCCGCCCAGCGTTGTGTCAGCATGAACCTCCTGAACAAACCACCGCTTTCTCTTCGTGCCCGAAGACGGGCCATCCTTTGGGCGGCAGCTTTCGCCGGATGCTTGGCGCTGGCGCCTCAGCGCACGATGGCGCAGGCCGCCGGGGCGGATGCGAGTCTGTCGGCGCAGTGGCAGGTTCGGCTCGAAGCGGACGGCCAGGGCAGCGACTCGCGCGGCGCTCAACTGCTGGCTTTGCTCGGAGGACAGGAAGGCATCGCCACGGCGCAAGACAAGGTCTCATGGCCCACGGACGGCAGCGGCGCCTATCGCATCGACAGCACGCTCACGCCGCGCGGCGCGCTCGCGGCGCTGTTGCGCAAGCTGCACTGGGTGCGCACCGCGAGCGGCGAGGTGCACAAGGGCGTGCCCGACCTGCTCGCAGCGAGCAACAAGCGTGGCGACGACCCGGCCACCCGGATGCAGATCGAACAAGGGCGCATGCGTATCGCGCCCGAAGGCCAGGGCGCGTCGGCTCCGCTGCCGCAAGCCATGGTCGCGCCTGCGGACCTCACCGATCCGCTGACGCTGAGCTGGGGCTATCTGCAGCGGCCGCTGCCGTCCCAGACCTTCACCGTGCCGCTGCTCATCAACGACAAGGTGCAGACCGCCCATGTCGTACCGCGAACGGTCTCGCTGCGTTGGCAGGGCCAGGAGGTCGCCTGCGTGCTGCTCGATGCCCACAGCGCGCAAAGCAGTGCGACCCTGCGAATCTGGCTGCGGCAAAGCGATGGTCTGCCGCTGCAAATCGCCCTCGGCATGGGCGATCGCTACGGTCTCGACGTGGTGCAGACCCTGGCGCGCCCGCCCGAGGGG
>JAJTBQ010000203.1 GCA_021286835.1 Thiomonas sp. | reverse complement strand
TCTCTCCTTCCATGTCCTCAGCGATTTCCAACGTCCGCCCCACCCCCGATCAAGTTTTGATCGACATTGTTGATTACGTTCTCGACCCCAAGCGGGCCGAGACGGCCCTGGCCCTAGACACGGCCCGCAACTGCCTGATCGATACCCTCGGATGCGGATTGGAAGCGCTGGAGTACCCGGCCTGCACCAAGCTGCTCGGTCCCATCGTGCCAGGCACTGTGGTGCCGCACGGCGCCAAGGTGCCCGGCACCCCGTTCCAGCTCGACCCGGTGCAGGCCGCGTTCAACATCGGCGCGATGATCCGCTGGCTGGACTTCAACGACACCTGGCTGGCCGCCGAATGGGGACACCCCTCGGACAACCTGGGCGGCATCCTCGCCGTGGCCGATTGGCTGAGCCGCAACGCCGTGGCCGCGGGTAAGCCGCCACTGACCATGCGCGACGTGCTCACCGCCATGATTCAGGCGCATGAGATCCAGGGCGTGATCGCGCTGGAGAACAGCTTCAACAAGGTCGGGCTCGATCATGTGGTGCTGGTCAAGGTCGCCACCACGGCGGTGGTCGCGCGCATGCTGGGCCTTTCCCGCGACGAGATCATCAACGCCGTCTCGCTGGCGTGGGTGGACGGCCAGAGCCTGCGCACCTACCGTCACGCCCCCAACACGGGCAGCCGCAAGAGCTGGGCCGCCGGCGACGCCACCAGCCGCGGCGTGCGTCTGGCGCTCATCGCCAAGACGGGCGAAATGGGCTACCCCAGCGTGCTGAGCGCCAAGACCTGGGGCTTCTACGACGTGCTGTTCAAGGGTCAGCCGTTCAAGTTCCAGCGGCCTTACGGCAGCTATGTGATGGAAAACGTGCTGTTCAAGATCAGCTTCCCGGCCGAGTTTCACAGCCAGACCGCGGTGGAAGCCGCGATGACGCTGCACCAGCAGCTGGGGGCCGCAGGCAAGACGGCCGAAGACATCGCCGCCATCACCATCCGCACCCACGAAGCCTGCATCCGCATCATCGACAAGAAGGGTCCGCTGAACAATCCGGCCGACCGCGACCACTGCATCCAGTACATGGTGGCGGTGCCGCTGCTGTTCGGCCGCCTGACGGCCGCCGACTACGAAGACGCCGTGGCCGCAGACCCGCGCATCGATGCCCTGCGCGACAAGATCAGCTGCGTCGAAGACCCGCAATACACCCGCGATTACCACGATCCTGAAAAGCGCTCCATCGCCAATGCCCTGACCGTCACGCTCTCAGACGGTTCGGTGCTGCCCGAGGTGGCCGTCGAGTATCCCATCGGCCACAAGCGCCGCCGTGCCGATGGCATTCCCCTGCTCGAAGCCAAGTTCCGCACCAACCTGGCACGGCGCTTTCCGGGCAAGCAGCAAAAGGCCATTCTCGACGTCTCGCTGGATCAGAACTTGCTTGAATCCATGCCTGTGCACGACTACGTCGATCTGTACGTCATCTGAACCCGGAGAATCCCATGCCAGCCCAAGCCGCCAGCGCCGCAGCCGCGCCCGCCTACGCCAAGACGCGCAAGACCTTCAAGACCGCCTCGGGCAAATCCGCCCAGTTCTACTCCCTGCCCCAGCTCGCCAAAGAGCTCGGCGCGGATCTGTCGCGCCTGCCGGTCTCCATCCGCATCGTGCTCGAGTCGGTGCTGCGCAACTGCGACGGCAAGAAGGTTCTGCCCGAGCACGTCAAGCAGCTCGCCGCCTGGAAGCCCGGCGCCGCCCGCACCGAGGAGATTCCGTTCGTCGTCGCCCGCGTGGTGCTGCAGGACTTCACCGGCGTGCCGCTGCTCGCCGACCTCGCCGCGATGCGCAGCACGGCTGGGCAGATGCGCAAGAATCCCAAGGCCATCGAGCCGCTGGTGCCGGTCGATCTGGTGGTTGATCACTCGGTCATGATCGACGACTACGGCACCAAGAAGGCGCTCGATCTGAACATGCAGATCGAATTCCAGCGCAACAAGGAACGCTACCAGTTCATGAAGTGGGGCATGCAGGCCTTCGACACCTTCGGCGTCGTGCCTCCGGGCTTCGGCATCGTGCACCAGGTCAACCTCGAATACCTCGCCCGCGGCGTGCACAAGACCCAAGATGGCGTGGCCTATCCCGACACCCTGGTGGGCACCGACAGCCACACCACCATGATCAACGGCATCGGCGTGGTGGCCTGGGGCGTGGGCGGCATCGAGGCGGAAGCCGCCATGCTCGGCCAGCCGGTGTATTTCCTCACCCCCGACGTCGTCGGCGTGGAGCTCAAAGGCAAGCTGCGCGGTGGCGTGACCGCCACCGATCTAGTGCTCACCCTCACCGAAATGCTGCGCAAGGCCAAGGTGGTGGGCAAATTCGTCGAGTTCTTCGGCGAAGGCACCGCCAGCCTGTCGGTCACCGACCGCGCCACCATCGGCAATATGGCGCCCGAATATGGCGCGACCATGGGTTTCTTCCCGGTGGACGACAAGACCATCGACTACTTCAAAGGCACCGGCCGCACCAAGGCCGAGATCGAGCTGTTCGAGGCCTACTTCAAGGCGCAGAAGCTGTTCGGCGTGCCCAAGGCGGGCCAGATCGATTATTCGCAAACCCTCACGCTCGACCTCGGCACCGTCGCCCCCTCGCTGGCTGGCCCGAAGCGCCCGCAAGACCGCATCGAACTCGGCGGCGTCAAGAGCCAGTTCGAGTCGCTGTTCGCCAAGCCGGTGGCCGACAACGGTTTCAACCAGCCGGCCGGGCGCCTGCAACAGAGCTTCAAGACCAGCGATGGCATCGACATCGCCGATGGCGACGTGCTCATTGCCGCCATCACGTCCTGCACCAACACCTCCAACCCCAGCGTGCTGCTGGCGGCCGGCCTGCTGGCGAAGAAGGCCGTGGAAGCCGGGCTCAAGGTCAAGAAGCACATCAAGACCTCGCTGGCCCCCGGCTCGCGCGTGGTCACCGAGTACCTGGAAAAGGCCGGCCTGCTGCCCTACCTGGAAAAACTGGGTTTCAACGTCGCCGCGTACGGCTGCACCACTTGCATCGGCAACGCCGGGCCGCTGGCACCCGAGATCGAGAAGACCGTGGTGGACAACAACCTGGTGTGCACCGCCGTGCTGTCGGGCAACCGCAACTTCGAGGCGCGCATCCACCCGAACATCAAGGGCAACTTTCTCGCCAGCCCGCCGCTGGTGGTGGCCTACGCCATCGCCGGCACGGTGCGCCGCGACCTGATGACCGAACCGGTGGGCTATGGCAAGGGCGGCAAGCCCGTCTATCTGGGCGACATCTGGCCCACGGGCGAAGAAGTCGCCAAGCTGATGAAGTTCGCGATGAACCCCAAGGTGTTCCGGGAGAACTACGCCCAGGTCGCCACGCACCCAGGCAAGCTGTGGAAAAAGATCGAAGGCGTCAAGGGTCAGGTTTACGACTGGCCCAAGAGCACCTACATCGCCGAGCCGCCGTTCTTTGCCGGGTTCGGCATGGAGCCCGCTGCGACCTCGCTGCAGGTGCGCGGCGCCAAGGCGCTTGCACTGTTCGGCGATTCCATCACCACCGACCACATCTCTCCGGCGGGTTCGATCAAGGACAGTTCGCCGGCCGGCCAATGGCTGTTGGCCAACGGCGTGCTCAAGGCCGACTTCAACTCCTACGGCTCCCGCCGCGGCAACCATGAGGTCATGATGCGCGGCACCTTCGCCAACGTGCGCATCAAGAACCTGATGATCCCGGCCCTGGCTGACGGCTCGCGCGAGGAAGGCGGCGTCACCCTGTTCCAGCCCTCGGGCAAGAAGATGTTCATCTACGACGCGGCAATGCAATACATCGCCGACGGCACACCCACCGTCATCTTCGCGGGCGAGGAATACGGCACGGGCTCCAGCCGCGACTGGGCGGCCAAGGGCACGCAGCTCCTGGGCGTGAAAGCCGTGGTGGCGCGCAGTTTCGAGCGCATCCACCGCTCCAATCTGGTCGGCATGGGCGTGTTGCCGCTGCAGTTTCTCGGCAACGATTCGTGGGAGTCGCTGGGCATCAAGGGCGACGAGACCTTCGCCATCGAGCTGGGCGACAGCCTGCGCCCGCA
>JAJTBQ010000202.1 GCA_021286835.1 Thiomonas sp. | reverse complement strand
GTCGAGATCGCCGAGGTCGAAGTGGTGGAAGAGGTGGTTGCCGCGCCCGCGCCCAAGACGCGCAAGGCGTCGCGCGCCCGCGAGAAACAACTGCTCAAGGAGTTCGGCTATGACGACTCCAACATCACCGACGAGGAACTGGGGCGCCGGCGCGCGCGCCTGAAGAGCCTGATCAAGATGGGCAAGACCCGCGGGTTTTTGACCTACGGGGAAATCAACGATCACATTCCGGACAATCTGGCCGATCCCGAGTTGATGGAGACCATTGTTTCCATGCTCAACGACGTGGGTATCGCGGTGTACGAGACCACGCCGGATGCGCAGACCCTGCTGCTCAATCAGCACGGCCCGACCGCGTCGAGCGAAGAGGAAGCGGAGGAAGAAGCCGAAGCGGCGCTGTCCAACGTCGATTCCGAGTTCGGCCGCACTACCGACCCCGTGCGCATGTACATGCGCGAAATGGGCACGGTCGAGCTGCTGACGCGCGAAGGCGAAATCGTCATCGCCAAGCGCATCGAGGATGGTCTGCGCCAGATGATGCTGGCCATTTCCGCCTCGCCGTCGACGGTGGCCGAGATTCTGGCCATGGCGGCGCGCATTCATCACGGCGAACTGCCGGTGGATGAAGTGGTGGACGGCATGGTGTCGGACGACGAATCCGACGACTACGTGGCCGAAGAAGACGTCGACTATTCGCTCGACGAGAGCGGCGAAGAAGACGAGGACGGCGGCGCGGGCGCCACCTCCATGAAGCTCGAGGAACTCAAGGGCAAGGCCCTGGAGGCCTTTGCCGACGTGCACGACGCCTTCATGAAGATGCGCCGCGCCTACGACAAGGACGGCTACCGCTCTGCCAGCTACCTGAAAGCGCAGGAGGCCATTTCCGCCGCGCTGATGGAAGTGCGCTTCACCGCGCGGACCGTCGAGAAGCTCTGCAATCTGCTGCGTGCGCAGGTGGACGAAGTGCGCCGCTATGAGCGCGAGATCCGGCGCTATGCGGTCGATCGCTGCGGCATGCCGCAGGAGGAGTTCATCAAGTCCTTCCCCGGTCATCAGCTCGATCTGAAGTGGGTGGACAAGCATGTGGCCTCCAACAAGCCGTACGCGGTCATCCTCAGCCGCAATGTGCCGGCCATCAAGGAATTGCAGCAAAAGCTCATCGACATCCAGACCCGGGTGGTGGTGCCGCTCGACGACCTGAAGGAAATCAACACCCAGATGAGCCTGGGCGAGCAGGCCGCGCGTGAAGCCAAGCGCGAAATGATCGAGGCCAACCTCCGTCTGGTGATCTCGATCGCGAAGAAGTACACCAATCGCGGCCTGCAGTTCCTCGACCTGATCCAGGAAGGCAACGTGGGTCTGATGAAGGCGGTGGACAAGTTCGAATACCGCCGGGGCTACAAGTTCTCGACCTACGCCACCTGGTGGATCCGTCAGGCCATCACCCGCTCGATCGCCGATCAGGCGCGCACCATCCGTATTCCGGTGCACATGATCGAGACCATCAACAAGGTCAACCGCATCTCGCGTCAACATCTGCAGGAGACGGGTACCGAGCCCGACGCCGCCGTATTGGCCGAGAAGATGGAGATGCCCGAGGACAAGGTGCGCAAGATCCTCAAGATCGCGCGTGAGCCGATCTCCATGGAAACGCCCATCGGCGACGACGACGATTCGCACCTGGGCGATTTCATCGAAGACTCGGGCACCTTGGCGCCGACCGAGGCGGCCATGCAGGCGGGACTGCGCGACGTGGTCAAGGAAATCCTCGATTCGCTGACGCCGCGCGAAGCCAAGGTGCTGCGCATGCGCTTCGGCATCGAGATGGCCAACGACCACACGCTGGAAGAAGTGGGCAAGCAGTTCGACGTCACCCGCGAGCGCATCCGCCAGATCGAAGCGAAGGCGCTGCGCAAGCTCAAACATCCCACCCGCTCCGACAAGCTGCGAAGCTTCCTCGACACGCTCTGAGCGCCCGAGCCTTGCTGGCTCGTTTGTCAGACAGACGGCCAGCAAGCGCACACGTTAGACTTGCAGCATGACCAACGCGCGCAAAACGGCTGTCCGTACCATCGTGTTCGCCGATGTGGTGGGAAGCACCGCATTGTTTCAGTCCCTGGGCAACACCGAAGCGACGGCGCTGGTCACGCAGGTGGTGTCGAACATGGCGCGCAGCTTCAAGGCGGCGGGCGGCGATGTGGTGAAGACGCTGGGGGACGGCATTCTCGCCACCTTCGAGCACAACACCCCCGCGCTCAATGCCTGCATCGACATTCAGCGCACCTGCTCCACGTCGGGCGCGGTCGATGCCAGCGGCGCCCGCCAGAAACTGCCTTTGAAGATCGGCATAGCCCGCGGCGTGGTGGTGCTGGCGCCGGGCGACTGCTTCGGGGATCCGGTCAATGCGGCCTCGCGGCTGTCCGACTCGGCGGGTACGGGGCAGATTCTCATCGGCGACGCGGTGATGGAGGCGCTGCCGCTCGAATTGCTGGCCCGCCTGCGCAGCCTCGGTGCGATTTTTCTGCGGGGCTACGACGTGCCGGTTCCGGTGCACCAGGTCGATTGGGAAGCCTCCGTCGACATGGGGCAGACCATGCCGCAAGTGCCTTCGCGCATCGACTACAGCAGCCAGCTGCTCAATCTCGCCTGGCTCGATGCCTCGGTCGACTATGCCGCCGACCAGATGCCCATCGTGATCGGGCGAACGACTGGGGCGGATTTTCTCGTCAACGATCTTCGAGTGTCGCGCCAGCATGCGCGCATCGACTGGCGCGGCAGCTACTTCATGCTGACCGATCTCAGCAGCAATGGCACCTGGGTGCGCTATACCGGCAACGACACCACGCTGGCGCTGCGGCGCAACGAGTGCGTGCTGCACGGCCAGGGCGAAATCACGCTTGGGGCCAAGCCGTCCGATCCGACCGCGCCCACGGTGATGTTCCAGATCCATCCGCATTGAACCCGGATCATTGCCTTTCGTCCTCATGCCCCTGTCCGATCCCACCGGCTACCAGCACGGCACCGCCCCGCAGACGGCCATTCTTCTCGTCAACCTGGGGACGCCCGATGCCCCCACCGCGTCGGCCTTGCGGCGCTACCTCGGTGAATTCCTCAGCGACCCCCGCGTGGTGGAGATTCCCAAGCCTGTCTGGTGGCTCATTCTCAACGGCATCATCCTGCCGATCCGTTCCTCCAAATCCGCGGCGAAGTACGCCTCGGTCTGGACGGATCGGGGTTCGCCCCTGCAGACGGGCACGGCCGATCTCACGCAGGCTGTAGCGGCCGAAATGGCGCAGGCCGGACATCATGTCCAGGTGCGCTATGCCATGCGCTATGGCAACCCGTCGGTGGCCAGCGTGCTCGACGAACTGGCCCGGCAGAACGTGACCCGCATTCTGCTGGTGCCGCTCTATCCGCAGTACTGCGCAGCCACCACGGCCTCGACGCTGGACGCGGTGTCGGCCTGGATGCGGCGCAGCCGCCGTGTTCCCGAGCTGCGTGTGCTCAATCATTTTCACGATGTCCCGGTCTATATCGGCGCGCTGGCCAGCAAGATCGAGACGCAATGGCAGCAGCAGGGCCGGCCGGACAAACTCGTGATGAGTTTTCATGGCATGCCCGCGCGCACGCTCAAATTGGGCGATCCGTATCACTGCGAATGTCACAAAACGGGCCGACTGCTGGCCGCTCGCCTGGGGCTGGAGCCGTCGGCATACGAAGTCACCTTCCAGTCACGTTTCGGCAAGCAGGAATGGCTCCAGCCCTACACCGAGCCCACTTTGCGCAAGCTCGCGCGGGAGGGGGTGGCTAGGGTGGACGTGGTCTGCCCGGGTTTCGCGGTCGATTGCCTGGAAACGCTGGAAGAAATCGCGATGGAGGGCAAACAGGCCTTTCTGTCGAGTGGCGGGCAGGTCTTTCACTACATCGACTGCCTGAACGCCGAGGCCCACTGGGCGCAGGGCTTCAGCAAGCTGCTGGCTTCGCACCTGCAAGGCTGGGACACGACGGCGCCGCCCGATGCGAACGCTTTGGCCGCGACCCGAGCGCTGGCCCAGGCCATGGGTGCCGAC
>JAJTBQ010000201.1 GCA_021286835.1 Thiomonas sp. | reverse complement strand
GCCTGGGTGGGAACTTCGCTCGGCGGGCTCATTGGCATGGCCTTGGCCGGCATGCCGCACAGTCCCATCGAGCGCCTGGTGCTCAACGACGTCGGCCCCTCTCTGGACCCGCAGGGTCTGATGCGTATCGCCAGTTATGTGGGGCGGCAGATGCGTTTCGACACGCCGGAACAAGCGGGCGATTCGCTGCGCGAGATTTCGATGGGCTTCGGGCCGCACACGGCCCAACAGTGGATGGCCCTCACCCGTCCGATGCTGCGGCCCGACGGCGATGGCTGGCGATTGCACTACGACCCCGCGCTGGCTCAGCCCTTCACCGCCGCGACGGCGCAGGCTCTTGCGGCGGGCGAAGTCGCCCTCTGGCAGGCCTACGACCAGATTGCCGCGCCGACCTTGGTGGTGAGAGGGGCGGATTCGGACATCCTCCATCCGCAGACCGCAAGGTCGATGACGCAGCGCGGCCCCAGGGCCAGACTGGTCGAGCTTCCCGGGGTAGGGCACGCGCCCACTCTGGTGCAACCGGATCAGGTGGATCTGGTGCGCGACTTCCTGTTGTCGTGAGCCCGAATCCTTCCGAATCCGCGCGCAGCGCCGCCGGGGAAACGCCGACCGATCCTCGCATCGCTCAGGCCCGCGCCTACGCGATCGCGCTGATCGACACCGTCGTGCTCGAGACCGGGGAGCCTGCGCTCGAACATGCCGATGGTGTCAGGGGCATCCTGTGCGAAATGGGGGCCGATGTCGAAGCGCAGGCCGCGGCCTATCTCAATCTGGTGGTGCCCCATTTAGCCCATCCGCAAGATCAGCTGCGCAAGCATTTCGGTGAGGCGCTGGCGGCACTGTCGGTCGAGACGCGCAAGCTGGTCGAAGTGTCCCGCATGGCGCGGGGTGGCCCGGACGAGGCTGAACTCCGGCGCCGGCATACCGAACTGGTTCGGCGTTTGCTGCTCGGCTTCTCGCGAGACCTGCGCGTCGCCTTGCTGCGCCTCGCGTCGCGTCTGCAGTCGCTCAGGTACTACACGCGCACCAGGCAGCCCGCTCCCGAGGCCTTTCTGGCCGAGAGCATGGAGGTTTATGCGCCGCTGGCCAATCGGCTGGGCATCTGGCAGGTCAAGTGGGAACTCGAAGACCTCTCTTTTCGACTGCTCCAGCCGGGGGTCTACAAAGACATCGCGCGCAAGCTCGACGAGCGGCGTGTCGAACGCGAACAAGGCATCAGTATGGCGATCGCGCTGCTGCAAAGCGAGCTGCGGCGCCAGCGCATCGTGGCCGAAGTGGTGGGGCGGCCCAAGCACATCTACAGCATCTGGCGAAAGATGCAGGGCAAGCAGTTGCAGTTCGAACAGGTGATGGATCTGCGTGCGCTGCGCATCATTGTTCAGGACGTCAGCGCCTGCTATGCCGCGTTGAGCGTGGTGCACGCCATGTGGTCGTCCCTGCCCAACGAATTCGACGACTACATCGCCAAACCGAAACCCAACGGATATCAGTCGCTGCATACGGTGGTACGAACGGAGTCCGGCCAGATCTTCGAGATCCAGATCCGGACGGCCGCCATGCACGCGCACGCCGAACAGGGCAGTGCGGCGCACTGGGCTTACAAAGAGGCGGGGGCCAAGGGCTACCAGGGGCAGGCGCAGGCGGGCGACTATCAGTCGCGCATTGCCCTGGCGCGACAACTCTTGGCACTCCAGCAGGAACTCGCTGGTGCCGATACAACCCCGCCAGCCGGGGCCGCGACCGAACTGGCAACCGAGCAGGATACTGAAGATCGCATCTTTGTCCTCACCCCGCAGGCCCGCATCGTCGAACTGGCCAAAGGTGCAACACCGGTGGATTTCGCGTATGCCCTGCATACCGACCTGGGGCATCGCTGCCGCGGCGCTCGCGTCGATGGGGCCCTGGTTCCGCTGACGACGCCCTTGCGCAGCGGTCAGACCGTGGAGATTGTGGCGGCGAAGGAGGGCGGGCCTTCGCGCGACTGGCTCAACGGCGACCTGGGCTACCTTCGAAGCCCGCGGGCCCGCGCCAAGGTTCGCGCCTGGTTCAACCAACTCGCTCAGGAGCAGACGATCGCCAAGGGCCGGGGGCAGGTCGAGCGTCTGTTGCAGCGCGAGGGCAAAACCAGCTTCAACCTGCAGAGTCTGGCCGAGGGTCTGGGATTTCGCTCGGCCGACGAGTTGTTTGACCGCGTTGGCAAGGACGAATTTTCGCAGCGCCAGATTGAGGCCTATCTGCGCGCAGACCCCAATGCTCCGGTGGTGGAGGAGCCGCTGGCCTTGCCGAGCGGCAACAGCACAACACCAAGGAAGCAGGGCGGTCAGGTTCTGGTGGTCGGCATGGGATCGTTGCTGACGCAACTGGCACCTTGCTGCAAACCCGCCCCGCCCGATGCCATCGGCGGTTTTGTCACCCGTGAGAAAGGGGTGACGGTTCACCGCGCGAGTTGCCAGAACTTTCGCAACATCGCCCATCAACATCCCGAGCGCGTCATTGCAGTGACCTGGTCGGGGCAGGGTGAGAACGAGGCCCTTTATCCCATTGATCTGGAAGTCAGTGCAAATGACAGGCAAGGGCTTCTTCGGGATATTTCGGACGTACTGACCAAGGAGCGGATCAATGTCATTGCGGTGAGTACGCGTTCGGTGGGCGAGCTGGCGCAGATGCGTTTCACCGTGCAGCTTGCCAACAGCGCCAAGCTCAAGCGGGCGCTGGGTTTGATCGCCGAGGTGCCCGGCGTGTTGAAGGCCTCAAGGAAGTGAGTCGTGGCTCGTGGCGCGTCGTTGGAAATGCGTGCTATGATCGCAGGCTTCTTAGGCGGTTAGCTCAGATGGTTAGAGCGCTTGCTTGACATGCAAGAGGTCGTTGGTTCGATTCCAATACCGCCTACCAGATTTCATGAGACTCAAAGGTTGACGTTGGCTTGCCGATTCGGTGCCAGCGGCCCAGATTGACTTGAAGCGTCATTGTGATTTCACAGACGCTCACACATGCTCTTAGACGCCATGCGAATCTTCCGAACTAGCTTGCTGACCTCCTGAGATTCAGAGGCCCGCACGCACGTGCATAGCGATAGAAAGGTGCGGTCCATCCGCACCTTTTTCATTTGAGCGAGACGCATCATGTTCCAGATCACCCTGCCTGACGGCTCCAAACGTGCATTCGAGGCACCCCTCACGGTTGCCGAACTCGCGCAATCGATTGGCGCCGGGTTGTATAAGGCGGCCCTCGCCGGCAAGGTCGACGGCAAGCTCGTCGACACCAGCTACAGCCTTTCGCAGGATGCCGAAGTGGCCATCGTCACGGACAAGGATCCCGAAGGGTTGGAAGTGCTCAGGCATTCCACGGCACACCTGCTGGCCTACGCCGTCAAAGACCTCTATCCCGATGCGCAAGTGACCATCGGCCCCGTGATCGACAGTGGCTTTTACTACGACTTCGCCTACAAGCGCCCGTTCACTCCCGAGGATCTCGAACGTATCGAGGTGCGCATGGCCGAGCTGGCGCGCAAGGACGAGCCGGTCAAGCGCCAGGTGCTGCCCCGTGACGAAGCGGTGGCGTACTTCAAGTCGCTGGGCGAGCATTACAAGGCCGAGATCATCGCCAGCATTCCGGCGGGCGAAGATGTGTCGTTGTATTCCGAAGGGGGATTTACCGATCTTTGCCGTGGTCCGCACGTGCCTTCAACCGGGCGCCTCAAGGTGTTCAAGTTGATGAAGGTGGCCGGCGCCTACTGGCGGGGGGATCACCGCAACGCGCAGTTGCAACGCATTTACGGAACGGCCTGGGCCAGAAAAGAGGACCAGGAGGCCTACCTCCATGCCTTGTCAGAGGCGGAGAAGCGCGATCACCGCAAGCTCGGCAAGGAGCTCGATCTCTTTCATTTCCAGGAGGAGGCGCCGGGGCTGGCGTTCTGGCATCCGAAGGGTTGGGCCATTTGGCAAGCGGTCGAGCAGTACATGCGGCAGGTTTACCGGGAAAGTGGCTATCAGGAGGTGCGGGGTCCGCAGATTCTGGACGTAAGCCTGTGGAAGCGCTCCGGCCATTGGGACAATTATTCGGAGAACATGTTCTTCAC
>JAJTBQ010000200.1 GCA_021286835.1 Thiomonas sp. | reverse complement strand
TCGAGAGGCGGCAAACAGGGGTTTTTCCCGTGATTGCGTCAATCGCCCGACGGCAGGGGAGCCCAACGTCAGGAAACCGTCGCCATCATGTCGCCCTCAGCCTTGCCCGATCCTTTGAGCTGGACCGAATTGCTGCGTGTCTTCGGTGGTCTGGTGGCGGTCATTGCGGTGTTCGTCGCCGCGCTGTGGCTGCTCAAGCGCCTGCAGCCCGGCATGCGCACGCCGAATGGGCCGATGCGGGTGCTGTCCACCCTCAGTCTGGCCCCGCGCGAGCGTCTGTTGCTGGTACAGGTCGGCGAACAGCAATTGCTGCTGGGTTCGAGCGCCCAGGGGTTGAGCTGCCTGCATGTGCTGAGCACTCCCATCGCCCTGGATCCGCCGCCTGCAGGGCAGGGCTTAAGCGCGGCGCTGCCCGCGACCTTCCCTGAATGGTTGCGGCGCGCTGCCGAACAGCGCGGAAAGGCCAAGCCATGAAGGCGCGCATGAGCCGAGCGGACTTGCGGTCTGTGGCGCGCTGGCTGCCGCGCGGTCTGGCGGGCGCATGGCTGCTCGTGCCGCTGTGGGCGAGCGCGCAGGTGTTGCCAGCCTTCACCTCGACACCGGCAGCAGGTGGCGGCACCGAATACAGCTTGAGCGTGCAGACGCTGCTGTTCATGACCGCGCTGGTCTTCCTGCCGGCCATGCTGCTGATGATGACCGCGTTCACCCGCATCGTCATCGTGCTGTCGCTGCTCAAGCAGGCGCTGGGCACGACCACGGTGCCGCCCAGCCAGGTCATCGTCGGGCTGTCGCTGTTTCTCACCTTCTTCGTCATGAGCCCGGTGCTCAATCAGGTCAATGACGTGGCGGTCAAGCCGCTGATGGACAACCAGATCTCCATGCAGCAGGCGCTGCAGAGCGGCGCCGCGCCGCTGCGTACCTTCATGCTGGGGCAGACGCGGCAGGAAGACCTGGCGCTGTTCGTCAAGCTCTCGGGCCACAAGGCGCTGGACAAGCCCGAGGACACACCCATGACGCTGCTGATCCCGGCCTTCGTGACCTCGGAGCTGAAGACGGCCTTCCAGATAGGCTTTGTCATCTTCATTCCCTTTCTGATCATCGACATGGTGGTGGCGGCGGTGCTGATGTCGATGGGGATGATGATGCTGTCGCCCGTCACCGTGTCGTTTCCGCTCAAGCTCATGCTGTTCGTGCTGGTGGGCGGGTGGGAGTTGGTGATCGGCTCCCTGGTGCAGAGTTTCAGCCATTGACCGCGAGGCCGCGATGACCCCCGAATCCATTACCACCCTCGCCCAGCAGGCCCTCTGGGTGACCTTTCTCGTGGCGCTGCCCCTACTGGGTGTGGCGCTGGTCGTGGGCCTGGTGGTGAGCCTGATCCAGGCGGCGACCCAGCTCAACGAAATGACCCTGAGCTTCGTGCCCAAGGTGCTGGCCATGGGGCTGGCCGGGGTGTTGGCCGGGCCGTGGATGCTGCATGTGATGATGGATTTCACCATCCGTCTGTTCGAGAGCATTCCGCATCTCATCAGTGGCGGCTGAGACTGAGAGCTTGTGAACGAATCCGCCATGTCCGCTCATCGCGCCCAAACGGCCCCACTCGGCGTTGCAAATGCTCGCCGTGCCGACGGGCACGGCTGTGCTTTGCGCCTTGATTGGAACCTTTGGGGCGCGCTGCTCGGCCACGCCGGATTCATTCACAACCTCTGACGCACACGCCATGATCCATTTCACCAGCACCCAGGTCGAGCTGTGGATCGGCGCGTTCTTCTGGCCGTTCGTGCGGGTGCTGGCCATGCTGTCAGCCGCGCCGGTGTTCGGCATGGGCAATCTGCCCACCCTGCTGCGCATCGGGCTGGCGGTGTTGATGGCCGTGGCCATCGCGCCGACGCTTCCGCCCATGCCTCCGGTGCAGTTCGGCACGGCCACGGCGTGGATGCTCCTGCTGCAGCAGATGCTGGTGGGCGGCGCCATCGGGCTGTCGATGACCGTGATCCTCACCGCCGTGCAGTTCGCAGGCGGCGTGATCGGCCTGCAGATGGGCATGGGTTTTGCCACCCTGTTCGATCCGGTTCAGGGCGTGCAGGTCACCAGTCTGATGAGCTTCCTCAACATGATCACCCTGCTGCTGTTCCTGGCGGTCAATGGGCACCTGGTGTTGCTGGCGGTCATCGCCCGCAGTTTCACGCTGCTGCCGGTCGCGCCCAATCTCGGGTTGACGGCGCAGACCTGGTACGCCCTGGCGCAGGGTGGCGGGGCGATTTTCAGCCTGGGCCTGGCCCTGGCGGCGCCGGTCGTCGGGGTGTTGCTCATCGCCAACCTGGGGCTGGGCGTATTGACCAAGCTGGCGCCGCAGCTCAATCTGTTCGCCGTGGGCTTCCCGATGTTCTTCATCATGGGCTTTCTGGCGCTGTATCTGGTCATGCCGGTGATGCAGAACGTGGTGCAGCATCTGGTGGACGTGGGCCTGAGCCTGTCGAGCCAGGTGCTGCAGCAGGGCGGCGCGCGGTAGGAGCACCGAACATGAGAGTCAACCATGGCTGAAGACAGCGCACAGGACAAGGACTTACCGGCCTCGCAAAAGCGCAAGCAGCAGGCGCGCGAGAAGGGGCAGGTGGCGCGCTCGCGCGATCTCACCTCCAGCCTGCTGCTTCTGGGCATGGCGGCCGTGGTCTATGTCGCGGGCGGCTGGTTTTTCGACATGGGGCGCGAATTGCTGCACACCGGGCTGACGGTGTCGGCGGCGGCTTCGCAAGATCCCACGGCCATGTTGCAGGCGGCGGGCAAGGTGATGGTGATCGGCCTCATGGTCCTGGTGCCCGTGCTGGCCTTCACCTTCGTGGCCAGCGCCGCGGGCGGCGTGGCCATGGGCGGCTGGGTGTTCAGCACGGAGGCGCTGGCGCCGGATTTCAGCCGCCTCGATCCGGTCAGCGGATTGCAGCGCATGTTCTCCATCACCGGTCTGGGCGAACTGGGCAAGGCGCTGCTCAAGGCCGTCGTCATCGCGGTGATCGGGGGCATCGTGCTGTGGAATCAGCGCGGTGCGCTGCTGGCGCTGCTGCAGGTGGAGCCCGACCTTGCGCAGATTCAGCTCGGTCAGATCACCGCGCATGCCTTTCTGTGGATGGCCGCGGGCACGCTGCTGGTGGCCGCGGTGGACGTGCCGTGGCAGCTGTTCCAGATGAACAAGAAGCTCAAGATGAGCCGCCAGGACCTGCAGGATGAAATGCGCGAGAGCGAAGGCAATCCGCAGATCAAGCAGAAGATGCGGGCGGTGCAGCGCGAGCGTGCGCGCCAGCGCATGATGGCGGCCGTGCCCAAGGCGGATGTGGTCGTGACCAACCCGACGCACTACGCGGTGGCGCTGGCCTATGAGGAGGGCCGGAACCGCGCCCCGGTGGTGCTGGCCCTGGGCGCCGATCTGGTGGCGGCCCGCATCCGCGAGGTGGCGGCCGAACACGGCGTGCCGGTCATCGAGGCGCCGCCGCTGGCGCGGGCGCTGTTCCATCACGCCGAACTGGAGCAGGAAATTCCGGTGGCCTTGTACAACGCCGTCGCGCTGCTGCTGGCCTATGTGTTCCAGCTGCGCGCGGCCCCGCAGATCGCTCAGGCGCCGGACGACTGGGCGATTCCCGCAGACTTTGCAGTGAACGAGTAAACCGCCATGGCGACCTCCGCTTCTTCCCAACCTTCCGGCCTGCCCGCCTGGCGCACCTTGCTGCGGCGCATGGACTGGCGCATGCTCACCGCCCCCATACTGGTGGTGCTCATCCTGATGATGCTGGTGGTGCCCCTGCCCACCATGCTGCTGGACGTGCTGTTCACCTTCAACATCGTGTTGTCGCTGATCATCATGCTGGTCACGCTGTATCTCACCCGGCCGCTGGATTTCTCGGCGTTTCCCACGGCGCTGCTGTTCACCACGCTGCTGCGGCTGTCGCTCAACGTGGCCGCATCCCGCGTCATCCTGCTGCACGGGCAGAACGGCGAGGGCGCAGCGGGGGCCGTGATCGAGTCGTTCGGCAAGTTCGTGGTGGGCGGCAATTACGCGGTGGGCATCATCGTGTTCGCCATCCTGGTGGTGATCAACTTCGTGGTGATTACCAAGGGCGCGGGCCGCATCGCCGAAGTCAGCGCGCGCTTCACCCTCGACGCCATGCCGGGCAAGCAGATGGCCATCGACGCCGACC
>JAJTBQ010000199.1 GCA_021286835.1 Thiomonas sp. | reverse complement strand
CGATTTCGCTGCTGACGATGCGGCCTCATTGCTCAAACGAATGAACCCCATCCATGTCTACCCCTGAAACCCCCAGCGCCGATAACTCCGTCCGTGCCTGTGTGGCCTATGACCGGAGCGGGAGGCGGGTGGGCGATATCGCGCTGGAGTCGATCAGCGATACCCTGGACCAGGCCGACAGGTTTCTCTGGGTGGGGCTGTTTGAGCCCGATGCAGCCTTGCTGGCGCAGATGCAGCAGGCGTTCGGCCTGCACCCGCTGGCGGTGGAAGATGCCGGCAAGGCGCATCAGCGCCCCAAGCTGGAGGCCTATGGCGAATCGCTTTTTGTCGTGGCGCGCACGGCCTCGCGCAGCGGCGTGCATGTGAGGTTCGGCGAGACGCATATCTTCATGGGCCGCAACTACATCCTCACCATCCGGCATGGCGATTCGCCCGGCTATACGACGGTGCGTCGCAATGCCGAGCAGACGCCGGCGCTGCTGGCGCAGGGACCTGGGTATGCGTTGTATGCGGTGCTCGATGCCATCGTCGATGGTTATCTGCCCATCGTCGAGGCGTATCGGACCGAGCTGGAGGAACTGGAGGGCGAGATCTTCGCGCGCCAATGGCGGCGCGGCACGCTCAAGCGGCTGTATGCGATGCAGCGCGAGCTCACCCGCCTGCGGCTGGCGGTGGCGCCTTTGCAGGACGTGCTGGCGCAGCTTCAGCGTCTGCACGACGACGTGATGCCCGAGGCCGTGCGGCCTTACTTCCGCGATGTGAACGACCATGCCAACCGCATCAACGACACGGTGGGCGCACTGCGCGAGATGCTCTCGGCGGCGATGAACGTCTCGGTCTCTCTCGTGACGCTGGAGCAGAACGAGGTGGTCAAGCGTCTGGCCGGCTGGGCCGCGCTGCTGGCCGTGCCCACGCTGCTCACGGGCTGGTTCGGCATGAACTTCCATCACATGCCCGAACTGGACTGGCGCTGGTCCTATCCGGCGTTGATCGTGTTCACCCTGGGTTTGTGCGGCGGGTTGTACTACGGGCTCAAGCGGTCCCGCTGGTTGTAGCCTGGGTGCCCTCCCCAACCGACCCAACCTATTGCGCCACTGTCCCCGGAGCTTGCCGCCATGCCCGACATCCACCACTTCGCCTTGTTTCTGCTCTCGGGCCTATTGCTCAATATGACCCCGGGTGCGGATATGTTGTTCATCGTGTCGCGCAGTGCCGGGCAGGGGGTGAGGGCCGGGGCGATGGCGGCGCTGGGGGTGGGGGCGGGTTGCCTGGTGCACGTCACTGCGGCGGCAGTGGGGCTGTCGGCGCTGATTGCTGCGTCGGATCTGGCATTCAGCGTCGTGAAGTGGATGGGCGCGGCTTATCTGGTCTGGCTGGGCATGGGACTGCTGCGTGCAAGGTCGCAGGCGCTGGCGCCGCAGGCGACGGCTGCGCCCATGGCCACCGCACCCTTGCGGGCGGTGTTCTGGCAAGGCGTACTGACCAATGTGCTCAACCCGAAGATCGTGTTGTTCTTCCTGGCCTTCCTGCCGCAGTTCGTCGGTCCATCGACGAGCGGGCAGGGCTGGGCGTTTCTGCTGCTGGGTGCGGTGTTCACCGTCAATGGCACGCTGTTCAATCTGGGCGTGGCCTGGGCGGCGGCGCGGGCGCGCCATCGCATGGGGCGTATGCAGCGCCTGGCTCTTTGGGTGCGGCGGTTGACGGGTGTCGTCTTCGTCGGCCTTGGGCTGCGTCTGGCGCTGGCTTCGCGGGTGTAGCGCGGCCCGTGCGGCGTCATTCCGGCGCGCGCACGCGCAGATAGCGCGCAAAACGTGGAATGCCCGAGCCCGTGAGGGCCTGGTAGCGATAGGTGACGAGGGTGCCGATGGGCGGCGGGTTGCGACGCAGTGCGTCGCTCAGGCCGGAGCCGATGCGAAAGGTCTTGCCATCGGGCATCTGCATATCGAGCGCCCCGATCATTCCCAAGTACTTCCCTTTGCCGGGCGTGTAGCCGATGACGGTGGCTTCGGCGTCCTGCCAGGGCTTGAGCTTGAGCAGCACGTCCAGGCGGCCAGTACGGTAGGGCGCGTCGGCACGGTGCAGCATCAGACCCTCGCCGCCATCCTTCACGATGGTGTCGAGACGCCGCTTCAGCTCGGCGGTGCTGGACACCCGAAACTGCGGAACCATGCGCAACCAGGGCACACGCGCCTGTTCCACCAGCGTGCGCATGCGGGCGAGACGATCGGTGAAGCTGCCCGGGGCATCGGGGAGTTCGAACACCATGTAGCGCACCTGCTTCCAGTCGCCGTCGTCGGGCGGATGGCTGCGGACGATGCCAGAAACCTGCTCGAAGCGCTCGCGCGCGATCCACAGCTCGCCGTCCAGCGGCTGCGAGGGCAGCGCAGCGGTGAACCACGCCGGCGCGGGCACCGGGTTGCCGCTGCGAAAGCGCAGCACCCGGCTATCCCAGAAGGCGCGCACGCCGTCGAGCTTTTCGCTGACCCAGTAGGGGGCCGGATCGAGCTGGCTTGAGGCGGTTTCGGCCAGTAACAGGGCCGGCGGTGGCGGGCTGGGCGCTTCGGCCTGCGCCCAGGGCAACCCAGCCAGCAGCAGACCGCACAGCAACAGCGGCCGCAGCCCGCCTGGGAATGGGACGGAAAGACGGTGCGATGAAAGGCGCATGGCGATGGGCGAAGGTAGAGGGCGGAGCTTGCGCGGTCATCTTATGGGGCGTCGAGCGAGCGTGGCAAACCTGCGGCAAACCCATAGAATGGCGCAGTTCCCGAGGAGCGTTGCAACGCACGGAGCGAGTTGATCGCTGCCGTCGCCAGGCTCGGGGCTTTGATCGCAGGCCGCTTCTCCTTGCTGGCGGCTTTCCTTCAACGGCGCTCACCCAACCCGTGCCGGGCGCGGGATGCGGTGCGCATCCGTTCCCGGCCACTTTGTTCGGAGTTTGTATGAACGCTGTGGTCGATTTGAAGAGTTTTTCCGATTTCTGCATTGCCGACATCGGGCTGGCCGACTGGGGCCGCCGCGAGATCGCCATTGCCGAGAGCGAGATGCCCGCGCTCATGGCCATCCGCGAGGAATACGCCGCCCGCCAGCCGCTGCGCGGTGCGCGCATCACCGGCAGTCTGCACATGACCATCCAGACGGCCGTGCTGATCGAGACTTTGCAGGCCCTGGGCGCGCAGGTGCGCTGGGCCTCGTGCAATATTTTCTCCACGCAGGATCATGCCGCCGCCGCCATTGCCGCCAACGGCACGCCGGTGTTCGCGGTCAAGGGCGAGTCGCTCGAAGACTACTGGGACTACACCCACCGCATCTTCGACTGGACGGACGGCGGCTACTCCAACATGATCCTGGACGACGGCGGCGATGCCACCCTGCTGCTGCATCTGGGCGCGCGTGCCGAAAGCGATGCCGCCGTGCTCAACCACCCGACCAGCGAAGAGGAGCGGGTGCTGTTTGCCGCCATCAAGGCCAAATTGGCGGTCGATGGCAAGTGGTATTCCACCCGCCTGGCGCCTATCAAGGGTGTGACCGAGGAAACCACCACCGGCGTGCATCGTCTCTACCAGATGCACCAGCGCGGCGAGCTGAAGTTCCCCGCCATCAACGTCAACGACAGCGTGACCAAGAGCAAGTTCGACAACCTCTATGGCTGCCGCGAAAGCCTGGTGGACGGCATCAAGCGCGCCACCGATGTGATGGTGGCGGGCAAGATCGCCGTGGTCGCCGGTTATGGCGACGTGGGCAAGGGCTCGGCACAGGCGCTGCGCGCGCTCAGCGCCCAGGTGTGGGTGACCGAGATCGACCCGATCTGCGCCCTGCAGGCCGCGATGGAAGGCTATCGCGTGGTGACCATGGACTATGCCTGCGAGCATGGCGACATCTTCGTCACCGCCACCGGCAACTATCACGTCATCACGCACGATCACATGGCCCGCATGAAGAACCAGGCCATCGTCTGCAACATCGGTCACTTCGACAACGAGATCGATGTCGCGGGCATCGAGAAATACCAGTGGGAAGAGATCAAGCCGCAGGTCGATCACGTCATCTTCCCCGACGGCAAGCGCATCATCCTGCTCGCCAAGGGCCGCCTGGTGAACCTCGGCTGCGCCACCGGCCACCCGTCCTACGTCATGAGCTCGTCGTTTGCCAACCAGACCATCGCCCAGATCGAGCTGTTCACCAAGACCGCCGATTACCCGGT
>JAJTBQ010000198.1 GCA_021286835.1 Thiomonas sp. | reverse complement strand
AGCGGCTCTCAAGAAACACGAAGGGCCGCCCCGAGTGTTTCTTGGCCCCTTGAGGGGAGAAACGAGCGCAGCGAAGTTTTCGGGGTGGGCTCATTTACACTCGACGCGTTGTCCCCAGCCATCTGACCTGCAGCTTCAAAAGTCCCCTCGCGCCGGACTTTGGCTGCGTCGCTTCGGGGACGTCAACCAGAGCGACGGGACAGACCCTCGATGAGTCCAGACATCCTCTACTTCAAGACCGAGCTGGGACAGCGCGAAATCGCGAAGCAGAGCCTGCTGCACTCGCGGCCCCTGCGCAATGTGCTGCTGATGGTGGACGGCAAACGCGGCGTTCCCGCGCTGCAGGCCTTGATCCAATCGATCTCTGCCCCCGAAGACGCGCTCGACCAACTGCTCGGGCTGGGCCTGATCGCGGCACCCGCGGCCCCGCCGCCCCCGCCTGCGCCGGCACCGGTCGAAGCGAGCGATTCCTTCCTGCATGACGACGACGAGCTGCCGTCGGAACTGAATCTCGATACCCGCACGGCGCCCGAGCACGTCGACCGCACTGCCGATTTCTCCAGCCTTTACCAGCAGCTCAACAGTCTGGTGAGCGCAAATCTTGGAATGATCAAGGCTTACGGCATGCAGCTCAAGATCGAGCAATGCCAGACGCCCGACCAGTTGATCGCCCTGCTCCCCGAGATCAAGGCCGCGCTGGTGTCCAAGCATGGCGAGGCCAAGGCCGTTGCGCTGCTGCGTCAGCTCGGCCGGTAGGAGTCTGTCGGGCTTGGGGCGCGGAAAGCGAAAAAGGGGTGTGGGGATGTCCTGTGGCGGCGGATTTGCAGGCCCATAGCCGAAGCTATGGGGCAAAAAGCCGCTGCCGCAGGGCGCCGCACAGCCCATTTGCAGCCCGCGATCCTCAAGCCCGACAGACTCCCAGGCCCTCTCAACGCGGGGCGAAGAACCAGGCGCAGACCACGATCGAGGCCACCACACCCGCCAGATCGGCCACCAGCGCGCAGCCCACTGTGTGGCGCACACGGCGTATGCCCACCGCGCCGAAATACACCGCCACCACGTAGAACGTGGTCTCGGTGCTGCCCTGCATCGTCGCCGCGAGCAGCGCCGGATAGCTGTCCACGCCGTAGTGCTGCATGGTCTCGATCAGCATGGCGCGCGCGGCGCTGCCTGAGAAGGGTTTGACCAGGGCCGTGGGCAGTGCGGCCACGAAGTCGGTGTTCAACCCCAGGCCCTGCACCGCCCAGCGAATGCCTTCGAGCGCATAGCCCAGCGCGCCCGAGGCACGCAGCACCCCCACGGCGCACAACATGGCCACGAGATAGGGCAGCAGATCGCGGGCCACGCCGAAACCGTCCTTCGCACCCTCGATGAAGGCCTCGTACACCGGCACCCGCTTGACCGCGCCTGCCAGCAGAAAGGCGAGGATGACGCCGAGCAGCACCACATTGCCGACCAGCGCCGAGACGCTGGCGAGCGCCGCCGCGCTGAGCGTGGCCAGCCCCGCGAGCAGCGCGCCCAGCAGCAGCGCGCCGCCGCCCAGATAGGCCAGCGCCACCGGATCCCACAGCCGCAGCCGCTGCATCCAGGCCACGCTGAGCAGCCCGGCCAGCGTGGACGCGCTGGTGGCGATGAGGATGGGCAGGAAGACCAGCGTCGGGTCGGGCGCGCCCTGCTGCGCCCGGTACATGAAAATGCTCACCGGCAGCAGCGTCAACGACGAGGCGTTGAGCACCAGGAACAGGATCTGCGCGTTGCTGGCCGTGTCCGTGCTGGGGTTGAGCGTCTGCAGTTCGCGCATGGCGCGCAGGCCGATGGGCGTGGCGGCGTTATCCAGGCCCAGCACATTCGCGGCGAAATTCAGCGTGATGAGCCCGATGGCCGGATGGCCCTGCGGCACCTCCGGCATCAGCCGCCTGAACAGGGGCCCCAGCGCACGCGCCAGCAGTTCGACCAAGCCCGCGCGCTCAGCGATACGAAGCAAGCCCAGCCACAGCGTGAGCGTGCCGAACAGCAGCACCATCACCTCGACCGACAGCTTGGCCATGGCGAACAGGCTCTCGGTCATTGCGGCGAACACCGCTGCGTCACCCAGCGCCCACCTCGCCAGCGCGGCCCCGGCCGCCACCAGAAAAAATCCGAGCCAGAGACGGTTGAGCATTCGCTTTATCGACGAAGCGCTGTCAGGCCTCTGCTTCGCCCAGCCGCGTCAAGGCTTGCGCTTGAACGACTTGCCGCCGGGCATCGGCGCGGCGCGGCGCTTGGGTGCAGACGGCGCATCGCCCGACTCGAACCGTCGCGCAGGCGCGCGCGGCGCCGGACGTTCCCGGCCGCCCATATCGCGCACCGGCTCCGCCTTGCTGAGCTGCAATTGCCGCCCGCCCACCCAGGTCTTCTGCAGGGTGCGGAACACATCCTTGGGCATGCCTTCGGGCAATTCGACGAAGCTGTGGTCGCCGCGAATGGCGATATTGCCGATGTGCTTGTTCTCCAGCCCGGCCTCGTTGGCGATGGCGCCGACCAGATTGCGCACCTCCACGCCGTGATCGCGACCGACTTCCACCCGATAGGTCTCGAAGCGCAGATCGCCCGAGCCATGCGGCCCGCGCGCCGTGCGCTCGGCGCGTGGAGCGGATTCTGCGGCCGCATGCGGCATGGCATCCGCCGCCTCACGCGCCTGCATCAGAGTCTGGGTGAAATCGTCGAGATCGCGGGACTTGGCGCGCTCGCGCGGAGGACGCGCCGCAGGCGCTTCCTCGCGTAAGGCCCGCGCGGGGCGGGGCGCGCGCGGTTCGCGGCTGTCTCGCGGCTCGCGCTCGCGGCGTGGCGCACGACCATCCTCGCGAGCATCGGCACTGTAGGCGGGTTCGCTGCCAGGGCGCATCAGCAAAGGCTTGTTGCCCTGGACCATGCGCGCCAAGGCTGCGGCAATCTCGATGGCCGGAATGTCGAATGCCTGCTCGTAGCGCTCGACCAGCCGCTGATAGTCTTCCAGCCCCTCCTGCTCCCGCGCTTCGGTGATGCGCTCCATGAAGCGGTTGATGCGGCTGTCGTTGACCGCTTCGGTGCTGGGCAGTTGCATCTGCGTGATGGGCTGGCGCGTGGCCCGCTCGATGGCACGCAGCAAGTGCCGCTCGCGCGGGGTGACGAACAGAATGGCGTCGCCACTGCGCCCAGCACGGCCGGTGCGGCCGATGCGGTGCACATAGCTTTCGGTATCCGTCGGGATGTCGTAGTTCACCACATGGCTGATGCGCTCGACGTCGAGACCGCGCGCCGCCACATCGGTGGCCACGAGGATGTCGAGCTGACCGTCCTTGAGCCGCTGCACCATGCGTTCGCGCAGCGCCTGCGGCACGTCGCCATTGAGCGCCGCCGCGGTGAAACCACGCGCCGCGAGCTTCTCGGCCAATTCCTCGGTCGCCTGCTTGGTGCGGGCGAAGATGATCATGCCGTCGAACGGCTCGACCTCCAGAATGCGGGTAAGCGCGTCGAGCTTGTGCAGACCGCTCACCATCCAGTAGCGCTGCTGAATGTGCGTGGCCGTGGTCGTGGCCGCCTTGATGGTGATCTCCTGCGGATCGCGCAGATAGGTTTGCGCAATCCGGCGGATGACCGCGGGCATGGTGGCCGAAAACAGCGCCACCTGACGCTGCGGCGGCGTCTTCTGCAGGATGGACTCGACGTCGTCGATGAAGCCCATGCGCAACATCTCGTCGGCCTCGTCGAGCACCATGTGCGCCAGTTGATCGAGCTTGAGCGTGCCGCGCTCGAGGTGATCGATGATGCGCCCCGGCGTACCCACCACCACATGCGCGCCTCGCTTGAGCGAGGCGAGCTGCGGAATGTAGCTTTGCCCGCCATAGATCGGCAGCACGTTGAAACCCGGCAGATGGGTGGCATAGCGCGCAAAGGCCTCGGCCACCTGAATGGCCAGTTCACGCGTGGGCGCCAGCACCAGCGCCTGGGTATGCCGGGCGCTGCAATCGATCTTGGCCAGGATGGGCAGCGCAAACGCTGCGGTCTTGCCCGTTCCGGTCTGCGCCTGACCCAGCACATCGCGCCCGGCCAGAAGCGGCGGAATGGTGGCCGCCTGAATCGGCGACGGGGTTTCATAACCCACATCGCGCAGGGCTTGCAGCAGCGGTTCGGGCAAGCCGAGTTCGGCAAAGGGGGAGTTTTCTTGGGAAGTCATGATGTTGGCCTTGAAGACGGCTAAACCTCCATTGTGCGCGCGAAGGC
>JAJTBQ010000197.1 GCA_021286835.1 Thiomonas sp. | reverse complement strand
CCCTCGCCTGGAGCGTGCTGTTCGCCGCCGCGCTGATCGGCGGCACCGCCTTGAAGCTCTGGCTGGCCCAGCGCCAGCAGCGCCATGTGCTGGAACACCGCGAGTCCGTGCCCGCACCGTTTCGCGACAGCATTTCGCTCGAAGCGCATCAGAAGGCCGCCGATTACACCGTGGCCAAGCTGCGCTTCGGTTTGTGGACCACCTTGTTCTCGGCCATGATCGTGCTGGTGTGGACACTCGAAGGCGGTCTGCATCTGCTCAACACCTGGGTCAGCAGCACCTTCGGCACCGCTTTGGGCGGGCAGCTTGCGCTGCTGGTTGCCTTCGCCGTGATCGGTTCGTTGCTCGATCTGCCCTGGGAGATCGCGCGCACCTTCGGGCTGGAATCGCGCTTCGGCTTCAACCGGCTCACCCCTCGCATGTTCGTAGCCGATCTGCTCAAGAATGCGCTGGTCGGGGCCGTGCTCATGGTGCCGCTGGCCCTGCTGGTGCTCTGGATCATGCAGGTCGCCGGAGGGTGGTGGTGGCTCTGGGCCTGGGCCGGGCTCACGGCGTTCAGCCTGCTGATGATGGTGGTGTATCCGCTGGTCATCGCCCCGTTGTTCAACAAGTTCCAGCCGCTGCCCGACGGCGAGGTGAAAACCCGCGCGCAGGCGCTCATGCAGCGTTGCAACTTCGCGCTGTCCGGCCTGTTCGTCATGGATGGCTCGCGCCGCAGCGCGCATGCCAACGCCTATTTCACCGGCATGGGCGCGGCGCGGCGCGTGGTGTTGTTCGACACGCTGCTCGGCCAGCTCAGCCCGGCGCAGATCGAAGGCGTGCTCGCGCACGAGGTCGGGCACTACAAGCGTCACCACATTCTCAAGCGCATGGTGGTCATGTTCGGGGTCAGTCTGGCGGGCTTTGCCTTGCTGGGTTGGCTGTCCAACCAGGTGTGGTTCTATGTGGGCCTGGGGGTGATGCCCCATCTGTTCGCGCCGAATCATGCGCTCGCGCTGATTCTGTTCAGCCTGGCGCTGCCGGTTTTTGGCGTGTTTTTCAGCCCACTGGGCGCGGCCACCTCGCGCAAGCACGAGTTCGAAGCCGACGCCTACGCGGCCCAGCACAGCGACGCTCGCGCCCTGGGTGAAGCCCTCGTCACCCTGTACCGCGACAATGCCAGCACGCTGACGCCCGACCCGGTGTATGTGCGCTTCTACTACAGCCACCCGCCGGCCCTGCAGCGGCTCGATCGTCTTGGAGCCCTGCCCGCCCACCAAGGGGCGCCCTCTACGGCCTCGGCTGCCGCGTGAATCGAACGGTCATGACCCCACAGGATTTGCTCAACGATCACTGCCAGGAACTCGGCCCCGGGCACCGGCTCGACGATGCCGCCATGGCGCCCTATCTTGCGCTGCTGGAGGGCTGGCGGTTCGAGAACGGCAGCATCCGCAAGACCTTCACCTTCGGCAACTATTACCAGACCCTGGCCTTCGTCAATGCGCTAGCCTGGGTGGTGCACCGCGAAGACCATCACCCTGACCTGCTGGTGCAGTACAACCGTTGCGGCGTGGCGTTCAACACCCACTCGGCAGGGGGCATCACCCGCAACGACTTTGTCTGCGCAGCCAAGGCCGACGCGGTGTATGCGCAGGGCGTCGCGCGCTAAAACCCTGCATGGACGCGTTGGACCGCCCCAATCCCCAGCGCCCCAAAGGCAAGCGCAACGCAAAACCGCCAGCTCCCGGAGCCCACGGCCTGTCGGCGCGCATCGTCGGCGCTTTCGGGCGGCAATACCTTGCGCAGCTCGACAACGGGGACGTGCTCGCCTGCGTACCGCGCGGCAAACGTGCCGAAGTGGTTTGCGGCGACCGGGTCGTTCTTGCACCCGGGCATCCGCCGCTGGCCATCGAAGAAGTGCTAGCGCGTCGCAATGCCTTGTGGCGCGAAGACCCGTGGCGAAGCAAGATGTTCGCCGCCAACCTCGACCGGGTGCTGCTGGTCACGGCAACCTATCCCGGCATCCAGCACGGGCTGATCGGCCGGGCGCTCATCGCGGCCGATGCCGCCGACATTCCCGTCACCCTGGCGCTGAACAAGTGCGATCTGCCGGAAACCGCCGCCGCGCGTGCGGAGATGGCGCTCTACAGCAGGCTGGGCTATGAGGTCGTTGAATTGTCGGTACGCACCGCACCACAAGCCGCGCTGACAGCGCTCACCCCCTTGCTCAGCGGCCAGTCCACCTTGCTGCTGGGCGCGTCGGGCGTGGGCAAATCCAGCCTGACGAATCTGCTGGTGCCGCTGGCGCAGGCGCCCACCCGCGAGATTTCGCAAGCCCTGTCCGCAGGCAAACACACCACCACGGCGACGCGGCTCTATGCCCTGCCCGGCCTGCCCGAGGGCAGCACCCTGATGGATTCACCGGGTTTTCAGTCGTTCGGACTGCACCATCTTTCCGTGTCGCAGCTGCAGCACGGCTTTCCGGAAATCAGGGCGCGCATCGGTCAGTGCCGATTCCAGAACTGCACCCACCGTGACGAGCCCGGCTGCGTTTTCACCACCGATCCACAGGCCATCTCCGCCTCGCGACTGGCGTTGTATCGCACGCTCTACGCCGAACTCACCACAGCCGCCTCGCGATGAAGCGGGTGGAGATTGCGCCCAACCTGGTCATCGCCACGCTCTGGGCCGACGCACTCAACGCCGCCGGCATGCGCGCCGAAGTGTTTTCGCGCTACCTCACCAGCATCGCGGGAGAAATTCCGCCGGACCAGTGCAATCCGGCCGTCTGGGTACTCGACGACCGCGATCTGGCTCGCGCCAAACAACTGGTGCGCGAGCTGCGCACCCCCCTGCGCGGCGCCTTGTGGACCTGCCCCGACTGCGGCGAACGCCACGGCCCGCAGTTCGCGCAGTGCTGGAAATGCGGCGCCTCACGGCCCAGCGAAGCATGACAAGTGCGGCGCGGCTATCCCGGCTGCGTCGTCACCCAATCGTCCGTCCCCGGCCCTGCCGACTGCGCGGAACCAGGTCGCGATGCATGCAACAGTGCCACCGCCGCCCAGACGAAACACACAGCCGCCCATAAACCCGCGCCCAGCGCATCGCCGCCCGCTCCCGGCAATGGCGCGCCGAGCAGACTACCCAGCGGACCGGCGCTGAGCCAGCAGCCCAGCGCCACGGCAACGCCCGCCCAGGGCAGAAAGCGATAACGGCTACCAGGCCGCCAGACGGCGATCAGCAGTCCGAGCAGGGTCGCGGTGGCCATCACCGCGAGCCACCAGAACCAAGCCGGATGGTCGATCGCCAACTGTAAGCCGTTGAATAGGCTCTGAGCCTCGACGACCCAATCGGGCCTGCCGGATGTCACCACCGCGAACGGAACGGCCGCCTGCATGGGCCGCACGACCTGCAGCCACAGCGCCAACGACTGCACGCCCCAGAACACCGCAAGCAGCCACAGCGCCCAATACACCCTGCGCGCCCTGTGCGTCCGCGCCGCATCGCCCAACCATGGCGAGTCCGTCGCCGCAGCCCAGGACGCACCTTCCCATCCGCGCAGCAGCCACAGCATCGCAAACCCCAGAGCCAGCGTGAGCTGCGGCGCGGTCGGCGCGAATCCCGCGATCACCGACCATTGCAGCAAAGCGTCGATCAAACCCAGCCAGGCCAACGCCGGGAGCCACCAGCCGGTGAGCAGGGCGAAAGCCAGCAGGGTGTCGACGCCGAACTGCGCTGCGGCCACGCGCGCAGCACCCACAGCCTGCATGCCCTGCGCCCACATCTGCGCCCATGCAGCCATCCAGCCGCTGTCTGCGGCAGCCAGATGGTGCAAGCCTGGCAGCCAGGCCTGTGCATACCCGGCCGAGCCATGCAGCCCGAGGTTGCAGGCCAGCAAGAACCCCATGGCCCAGCGCGCCGCCGTGGCCAGGCGCCTGGCGCGCTGCAGCCGCCACTCGGCGTCATGGTCCGGCGCCAGCAGACGCACGCGGGCTGGGGGTTCGCTGGGGGGATGGGGCTTCGGTTCCATGCCGCAATTGTGTTGTCGCAGCCTTAAAACTGGCTGAGCCTGGATACACAACACCCGTTCCGATCTACCGCCGCGCCGTGACCGGGTGCGTTACCCCCGCTTACCGACTGACAACAATCCCCACGAACTTCTTGCTGCGCCGCACCACTGATTGAGCAATGACCCCCGTCAAAGCGCTCGGCCACACCGTTGTACCGCGCGATGTTCGCCCTCAACGGCGACCGATGGCCTGGGTCGTAAAGAAGGCCG
>JAJTBQ010000196.1 GCA_021286835.1 Thiomonas sp. | reverse complement strand
GGGCTGGCGCGGCTATTGGTATCGGGTGATGTACTTCCATGACGCGCGGGATGAAAAGCTGTTCGATCTGGTGCTGATCGGCTTCATTCTGCTCAGCGTGCTGATCACCGTGCTCGACTCGGTGCAGTCCGTTCATGCCCGCGCGCATGGTGCCCTGTACGTCCTGGAATGGGTATTCACCGTAGCCTTCACGGTGGAATATGTATTGCGGCTCTCGGTGGTGAAAAACCCCTGGCGCTATGCGCGCAGCTTCTTCGGCATCATCGATCTGATGTCCTTCCTGCCGGCTTACCTGGAGCTGCTGTTTCTCGGCTCGGGCCATCTCATGGTCATCCGCACCTTCCGGGTGCTGCGCATTTTCCGCATCCTCAAGCTGATGGAATACACCAGCGCCTCCAATCAGATGCTGGACGCGCTTGCTCGCAGCAAGAACAAGATCTTCGTGTTCGTGCTCAGCGTGCTCACCCTGACCACCATTTTCGGCTCGATCATGTATCTGGTCGAAGGGCCGCAGAACGGCTTCACAAGCATTCCGCGCGGCATCTACTGGTCCATCGTCACCATGGCCACGGTCGGCTTCGGCGACATCACACCCAAGACGGCCCTCGGTCAGATCATCACCTCGGGCATCATCATCGTCGGCTACGGCATCATCGCCGTGCCTACGGGCATCTACTCCGCCGAGCTGATCAACTCCTACCGGAACCAGCGCCGGCTTGAAGAACACCGCGAGGCCCAGGCCTTGGATCACACGAGTTGCATGCGCTGCGGCCTGGTCGGGCACACGGCCGATGCCCGTTACTGCCGCCGTTGCGGCGAAGCGCTTCCAGGCGTCAGCGCGGCGGCGCGTCCGGAAGCAGTTTGCCCGGATTCATCAGATCGCGAGGATCGAGCGCCTGTTTGACGGCCCGCATCTGCGCCAGGGCCACCGGGTGACCATAGCGCTGCAGATCATCGCGCTTGAGTTGGCCAACCCCATGCTCGGCCGAGAACGTTCCGCCGCACGCCACGGCCGCATCGTGCACGATGCGGTTGCACAGCGCTTGATGATCGGCGAGAAAACGGGCCGCATCCGCACCCTGGGGCGCCTGGACGTTGTAGTGGAGATTGCCGTCGCCCAGATGGCCGAAGACGACCAGACGCGCCCCGGGCAGCGCCTGCGTCACCAGTTCGGCGGTGGATTCGACAAAGGCGACCATGCGCGACATGGGTACACCGATGTCGTGCTTGATGTTCAGCCCTTCCTGTGCCTGCGCCAGCGGAATCGATTCGCGCAGATGCCAGAGTGCGCGGCTTTGCGCCAGGCTCTGCGCCACTGCGGCGTTGACGATCAGGCCCGCGTCCAGCGCGGCCTCCAGCAAGGCTTCCAGACGCGCCCTGCCCTGCGGCTCGCCTTCGGCCTCGCTCGACTCCAGCAGCACGCACCAGGCGCTCGGCAGTTCGAAGGGTACGGCCAGCTGCGGGAAATGATGCTGCACCAGTTGCAGGCTGTGCGCGCTCATCAGCTCGAAGCCCGTCAGGCTGCAACCGAGGCGGCCCTGCGCCAGCGTGAGCAGCGCGATCGCCGCGGCCACGTCGTGCACCGCCACCAGGGCGGTGATCTGCGCCGCCGGCTGGGGAAACAGCTTGAGCGCTGCGGCCGTGATGATGCCCAAAGTGCCTTCGGCGCCGATGTAGAGGTCGCGCAGGCTGTAGCCCGCATTGTTCTTGCGCAGCAGGTTGAGCGCATCGAGCACTTCGCCCTGCGCCGTGACGACTTCGAGCCCGAGGCACAGATCCCGGGCATTGCCATAGCGCAGCACCGCGGTGCCGCCGGCGTTGGTCGAGAGATTGCCGCCGATGGTGCAGCTGCCTTCCGCGGCCAGTGAAAGCGGGAACAACAAGCCCTCGGACGCCGCCGTCTGCTGAACCTCCGCCAGCACGCAGCCAGCCTCCGCGATGAGCACACCGCCAGCGGGGTCGATGGCCCGAATGCGGTTGAGGCGCCGGGTACTCAGAACGATCTGCTCACCGCGGCCGTTCGGCGTGGCGCCGCCGACCAGTCCCGTATTTCCGCCTTGCGGCACCACGCCGATGCCGTGCAGTGCACAGAGCTGCACCACCGCAGCAACCTGCGCCGCATCGCCAGGCAGCACCACCGCCAGCGCCTGTCCGGTGTAGCGCTTGCGCCAATCGGTCAGGTACGGGGCCACATCCTGCGGCTGATGCAGCACGTGCGCGGCCCCCAGGATGGCGCGCAGGGCATCCAGAAAACGGCGACGCTCATCGCTCAGCATGACGCGCCGCCCCCGCCCGCAAAAAGCCCGCAACACAGACAAACAGCAACAGCGCAAGCAGCAGTTCGATCCACCCCAGCCCCCGCGACGCCACGCTGGGATCGGTCAGAGCGCGGGTGATGCCCTCGGCCGCGTAAAACCACAACAGCAGACTCAGCCAGCGAAACGTGGTCGACCGCCCACGCAGCACGCCGGGCACGGCAGGCAGAAGGGGCAGCACCTTGAGCACCAGCAACGAACCTCCCGGGTGAAGCGGCGCCACCCAGAGCTCCCAGACCCCACCCAGCAGGATGAGCGCCAGCAGGCAGAACACCGCGCCGCGATGCCAGACATGCTGCCAGAACGCAGCCGATGACGAAGGGGAGGAACCGTTCATGGTGCGCCAGGTTCAGTCCGCGGCGAGCTTGAGCGCCGCGCGTGCAAGCCGCTGCCCGAGTGCGGTCGCAAGACGCTTTTCCTCCTCGCTGACCGGCAGGCTGCCATCAGGGGCGGCATGATGACTCGCGCCATAAGGCGTGCCCCCGCTGCGCGTGGTCATCAAATCGGTCTGGCCCGCAAAGGGCAGGCCGACGATCAGCATGCCGTGGTGCAACAGCGGCAGCATCATCGACAGCAAAGTGCTTTCCTGCCCGCCATGCAACGTGCCCGTGGAGGTGAACACCGCCGCCGCCTTGCCCGCCAGTGCGCCCGAGAGCCAGAGCGCCGAAGTCTGATCGAGGAAATATTTGAGCGGCGCGGCCATATTGCCGAACCGTGTGGGCGAGCCCAGCGCCAGACCCGCGCATTCCTCCAGGTCGCGCAGTTCCACATAAGGTGGGCCGTCGTCGGGAATGGCCGGCTGGCTCTGTTCCACCACGGGGCTCACCCTGGGCACGGTGCGCACCCGAGGCAGCGCGCCGGGCACCTGCGCCACGCCTTGCGCGATGCACTCAGCCAGCGTACGGGTACCGCCGTGTACGCTGTAATAGAGAATCAAGACATCTTTCATGCCGCTATCGTATTGCCATGCCCCGCCTTCGTCCCTCCGACACCTTGATCGCCAGCCTGCGCACTCTGGCCAGGCGGTTCGCGCAGGACAATCTGGCGCAGACGGCAGGCAGTCTCACCTTCACCACCCTGATCTCCCTGGTGCCCCTGCTCACCGTCATGCTGGCCGTGTTCACCGCGTTTCCAGCGTTCGACAAAATGCAGGGACAGATACAGGCGCATCTGGCGCAGTCGATGTTGCCCGACGGCCTCTCCGACAAGGTCTATCGCTATCTGAGTGACTTCGCGTCCAAGGCCAAAGGTCTGGGCGTGGTCAGCGTGGTTTTTCTCATCGTCACGGCGACGTCGATGATGCTCACCGTCGACCGCGCGCTCAATGCCATCTGGCGCACGCCCCGGCCCCGCCCGCTGGCGCAGCGCGTCCTGCTTTACTGGGCCGGCTTCACGCTCGGCCCGCTCGTCCTCGGTGCCAGCCTGGGCCTGATGAGCTATGTCGCCGGTGCGCACCGCGGGCTGCTGCACCAGTTGCCCGGCGGCGCCAGTGTCCTCCTCAGCCTGGTCTCGTGGGCGGTCATGGCCATCGCGCTGGCGGCGCTGTTCCGTTTCATTCCCAACACCGATGTGCGCTGGCGCGACGCGCTGATCGGCGGTTTCATGGCCGCGCTGGCGTTCAGCCTGACTGGAAGAGGGCTGGCCTGGTACTTCTCCAGCGTGACCACGTATACCGCCGTTTACGGCACCTTCGCCACGCTGCCGCTGTTGCTGCTGTGGATCTACTTCAGCTGGATTGCGGTGCTGGTGGGTGCCATGATTGCCGCCTACCTCCCCTCGCTGCGCGTGCGTGCCATACGGCTCGATGGCTACGCGGGTGCCGAATTCCTCACCGCCGTGGGCGTCCTCAGACTGCTTCATGACGCTCGCGAGGCGCCCGACTGCGGCATACCCGCCGCCGAGCTCTCCAGGCGGCTGCGCATCGACCCCCTGCAATTGCAGGAACTGCTCACC
>JAJTBQ010000195.1 GCA_021286835.1 Thiomonas sp. | reverse complement strand
CGCCCCTTTTCCCGCACCCTCCTCTCCATGCCGTCCGTATCCGTTCACGCCATCAACGCCACCGTTCTGTGGGGCGGCTTCGCACTGAGCCTGGTGTTTGGCGCCATCATGCAGCGCACGCGCTTTTGCACCATGGGTTCGGTGAGCGACATCGTCAACATGGGCTCGTGGATGCGCATGCGCATGTGGGTGCTGGCCATCGCCACGGCCACCATAGGTTTCAACCTGCTGGCGGCCGGGGGCGTGATCGATGCGTCCCAGACCATCTACACCACTTCCAAGGTTCTGTGGCTCTCGGCCTTGGTGGGAGGCTTGCTGTTCGGCTTCGGCATGGTGCTGGCATCGGGCTGCGGCAGCAAGACCCTGGTGCGCATCGGCGAGGGCAATCTGAAGGCCGTGGTCGTGTTCATGATGATCGGGGTGTTCGCCTACATCACGCTGCGCGGCATCACCGCCGAGGTGCGGGTGCGCGTGTTCGACAAAGTGGCGCTGAACCTCTCGGGCCCGCAGGATCTGCCGGCCATCGTCGCCCACGCCACCGGACTGCCGGTGCCCAGCCTGCAACTGGCGCTCGGCCTGGGCGTGGGACTGCTGCTGGGCATCTGGGCCCTGAGCGCCCGCGAATTCCGCAACACGAACAACCTGCTGGCCGGATTCGGGCTTGGCGCGGTGATCGTGGGCGTGTGGTTCCTGTCGGGCAAGCTCGGCTTTCTGGCCGAAGACCCGCAAACCCTGCAGGCCGCTTACCTCGGCACGCAGAACAACAAGATGGAATCGCTGAGCTTCGTCGCGCCGCTGGCCTACACCCTGTTCTGGTTCATGATGTACAGCGATGCGAGCAATGTGCTGACCCTGGGCGTCGTCTCGGTGTTCGGCGTGATCGCGGGATCGGCCGGCATGGCGCTGATCACCCGGCAGTTCCGCTGGGAGGGTTTTCGCGGCGCGGAGGACACGGCCAACCATCTGGTCGGCGGGGCGCTGATGGGCATCGGCGGCGTGACGGCGCTGGGCTGCACCATCGGCCAGGGGATGAGCGGCGTGTCCACGCTGTCCATCACCAGCTGGATCGCGTTTCTCTCCATCGTCGGCGGCGCCGTGCTGGGGGTGAAGTACCAGGCCTGGCGCGTCGAGCGTGCCGCCTGAAGCGTTCAGCCCGATGCACACCGCTGCCGCCCCCTCACCCGATTCTGAAGCTGCGGATCTGGGCCGACGCTTTGGCGGAATGGCACGGCTGTACGGCGCCAGCGGCGCGGAGCGCATTGCCCAGGCGCATGCGGTCGTCGTCGGCGTGGGCGGCGTGGGTTCCTGGGCCGCGGAGGCCCTCGCCCGCTGCGGCGTGGGCCGCCTTACGCTCATCGATCTCGATCACGTCGCCGAATCCAACATCAACCGGCAGATCCAGGCCCTGGACAGTACCCTGGGCCAGTCCAAGGTGAACGCGCTCGAGCACCGGTTTGCCCAAATCAATCCGGCTTGCCGAGTCACGTGCGTGGAGGAATTCGTCGATGCCGACAATGCAGCCGCGCTGATCCCGGCCGACGCCCATCTCGTGCTCGACTGCTGCGACCAGGTGCGCGCCAAGGCGGCCATGGCCGCACTATGCCTGCATCGCCGGCAGCCCTTGTTCATGGCCGGCGCCGCAGGCGGCAAGAGGCACGCCGATGGCTTGCAATGCGCCGATCTCTCCGAGGTCACGCACGACCCGCTGCTCGCGACTGTGCGATACCAGTTGCGGCGCCAGCATGGCGCGCCTCGCAGCGGCCGCATCGGCGTGCTGTGCGCCTTCAGCAAGGAAGCCATCGTCCGATCGGAGTCTGGCGGCTGCGTCCTGCCCGGCGAAACGACCTCACAGCCCGACAACAGCCTGAACTGTGCAGGCTTCGGCTCCAGCGTGATGGTGACCGCTTCGATGGGCATGATGTTGGCCGCGCGAGCGCTAGACACCGTGCTATGATTGCGGGCTTGATTTCTATGGGGGTCGTTAGCTCAGTCGGTAGAGCAGCGGACTTTTAATCCGTTGGTCGCGTGTTCGAGTCACGCACGACCCACCAATGACCCACCAACCGGCCTCAGTTAAGATCTTCGCCGAAGGAATCAGACCCCAGGGTTGTTAGCTCAGTTGGTAGAGCAGCGGACTCTTAATCCGTAGGTCGACAGTTCGAGCCTGTCACAACCCACCAAATTGCAAAAGCCAGCCTCGCGCTGGCTTTTTTGCTTATGGGCCGCAGATGCCAGTGATGACGCGGCTTGCGGCCGTGTTGCGTTATTCCGCCTGAAGCCGGCGTTTCCAGCCGCTTTTACGCCCCAAAAAATCTCTCTATTCTCCGTTTGACCTGTCTTCGCACCTCGTGGGAGGTCCATAAAAAGACTATATTAAGGCCTGAATACATCTGGGGCACGGCCATGCGCTACTCATCACAAGTCAAGCCGATCAGCTATCTCAAAGCCAACGCCGCCGAGGTTCTCTCGCACCTTGCGGAACAGCGCGAACCGATGGTCATCACCCAAAACGGTGAGGCTAAGGCGGTCCTGCAAGACGTCGCCTCGTTCGAAGAGACGCAAGAAACCCTGGCACTTCTAAAAATCCTTGCGCTGGGCCATCAGGATGTTGCCGCTGGCAAGGTTAAGCCTGTGGCTGACGTTGTTGCCCGTCTCCTCACCAAGCGGGCCGCGGTCTGATGGCAGGCACATCAGCCAAGTTCGAAGTTCTGCTCACCAAGGGCGCGGAGCAGGATTTGGAGGCCATCCACGACTACATCTCCGAATTCGATTCTGTGACCAACGCCCACTATGTGCTGGATGAGTTGATGGGCGTTGCGGAGAGTCTGTCCAAATTCCCGGAACGCGGTAGCTATCCGAAGGAACTGGTCAGTCTTGGGATCAAAGAATATCGCCAGACCTTCTTCAAACCATACCGCTTGATTTACCGCATTACGGGCAGCCAAGTCATCATTCACCTAATTGCTGATGGGCGCCGCGATATGCAGTCAGTATTGGCAAAGAGGCTGCTTGGTGCTTGAACTGCGGCAACACGCAGCAATGCTCATTGGCCCAAATAGCGAGTGGTTTGGTTGTAAGCTTCACGCCACCAATGCATGAAAAAGGCCCAGTGTTGCACTGGGCCTTTTTTGTTTTGGCAGGACCGTCACACGGCCGCATTCAGGAGCGGTTCAGCGCGCGTTCCTTGGACAGGAACTGCCGGATGCCGTACATGGCCCCGCCGATCAGGCCCATTTTCAGCAGGCGCGTGAACACAGAACGCGCCAGTCGCTTGCGCAGCAGCAGCGAGACCACCGAGCCCATCAATGAACCGACGTAGGGATGGCTGCGGGTGAAATCGAGCAGGCGCAACAGCGAGTTCGCCGGGTTGAGCGAACCCAGCACCGAGCCCGACAAGGCCTTGCGCACCATGTGGGCGGGCTGAACGCTGTCGCGGAACTGTTCGACCGCCTGGACGAACTCCACCCGCTCGACCGCGATACGCGCGACCAGCAACTGCTTGCGTACCGAAGCGGGCAGCTGCCGGGTGAATTCGGAGGAAGGCAGACTCATGGCGACAAGGCGGCTCAGGAACGGGCGCGCCACACGGCGGCATCCTTGGCCAGTTCGGCACGGGTGGCGGCGAACGGCACAGGCGCCTGTTCGATGGTTTGACGAATGCGATAAAGGCCATAGGCCGCCACGCAGAAGTAAAGCACGCAGAGCGCGGTGAGCACCAGCCAGTGGCTGCGGTCCCAGAACAGGATGACCAGCAGCGCCGTGAGACTGCCCACGGCGAGCAAGCCGAACAGCACCGCAACCGCGCCGAGCACGAGCAAGGAGAGAAACCGCTGACGCTCTTCGGCCAGCTCGATGCTGGCCAGTTCGATGCGACTTTGCAGCAGCGAGGCCGCGCTGCCGATCAGTCGCTGCCAGGCCGCGCCCAGGCCTTCGGGCTGGCCGGTGTGCGCGTCGTTCGACATGGCCTCGCTCGGCATCAACGGCCGCGGTTGATCAGCAGGCCCACGGCCAGTCCGACAGCCGCGGCCATGCCGATGGCTTTCCAGGGGTGGTCATGCACATAGTCGTCGGTGGCCTGGGCGGCCGCCTTGCTGCGCTCGAGCACGACATCCTGCAGATCCTGAGCCTTTTCGGCTGCCTGACGCAGCAGATTCATGCCGCGACGCTGCAATTCGGCGGCGTGCTCACCCGTGGTCGCCGCAGCCTGTTTGAGCAGGTCTTCTGCGTGGTCGATCACGAGGGCGACGTCGGATTTGATCTCTTGGGTGGACTTGGCAGACT
>JAJTBQ010000007.1 GCA_021286835.1 Thiomonas sp. | reverse complement strand
GACCCGGAAACGGCCGATGTCACCTATATCGAGCCCATCACCTGGCAGGTGGTCGAGACCATCATCGAGAAGGAAAGGCCCGACGCCATCCTGCCGACCATGGGCGGGCAGACCGCGCTGAACTGCGCGCTCGATCTGCACCACAACGGCGTGCTGGGCAAGTACGGCGTGGAGCTGATCGGCGCCAAGCCCGCGGCCATCGACATGGCCGAAGACCGGCAGAAATTCAAGCAGGCCATGACGCGCATCGGCCTGGGCTCGGCGCGCTCGGGCATTGCGCATACCCTCGAAGAAGCCTGGGGCGTGCAGAAATCCATCGGCTTTCCGGTCATCATCCGTCCCAGTTTCACGCTGGGCGGCACCGGCGGCGGCATCGCCTACAACCCGGAAGAGTTCGAGGTCATCTGCAAGCGCGGCATCGAGGCCTCGCCCACCAGCGAACTGCTGATCGAGGAATCGCTGATCGGCTGGAAAGAGTTCGAGATGGAAGTGGTGCGCGACAGCGCCGACAACTGCATCATCGTCTGTTCCATCGAAAACCTCGATCCGATGGGCGTGCACACCGGCGACTCGATCACCGTCGCCCCCGCGCAGACCCTGACCGACAAGGAGTATCAAATCATGCGCAACGCCAGCATCGCGGTGCTGCGCGAGATCGGGGTCGATACCGGCGGCTCGAATGTGCAGTTCGCGGTGAATCCGAAGGACGGGCGGCTGATCGTCATCGAGATGAACCCGCGGGTGAGCCGTTCTTCGGCGCTGGCGTCGAAGGCCACCGGGTTTCCGATCGCCAAGATCGCGGCCAAGCTGGCCGTGGGCTACACCCTCGACGAACTGCGCAACGACATCACCGGCGGCGTCACGCCGGCCTCGTTCGAGCCGACCATCGACTACGTGGTCACCAAGGTGCCGCGCTTCGCCTTCGAGAAGTTTCCCCAGGCCGACTCGCGTCTGACCACGCAGATGAAGTCGGTGGGTGAGGTCATGGCCATGGGCCGGACCTTCCAGGAGAGTTTCCAGAAGGCGCTGCGCGGGCTCGAAGTCGGCGTCGATGGCATGAACGAGAAGACCCAGGACCGCGAGGTGCTGGAGAAGGAGCTGGGCGAGCCCGGCCCCGAGCGCATCTGGTATGTCGGCGATGCCTTCGCGCAGGGCATGAGCCTGGACGAAGTCCACCAGCTCACCCGCATCGACCCGTGGTTCCTGGCGCAGATCCAGGACATCGTGCAGACCGAGCTGGAGCTGGAGCGTCATCACACCCTGGAAAAGCTCGACCGCGACCGTCTTTACGCGCTCAAGCAGAAAGGGTTTTCGGATCGGCGCCTCGCCAAGTTGCTGCACACCACCGAGACCGCCGTGCGCGACCGTCGCCGTGCGCTGCAGGTGCGTCCGGTCTTCAAGCGCGTGGACACCTGCGCCGCCGAGTTCAGTACCGAAACCGCCTACCTCTACTCCACCTACGACGAGGAGTGCGAGGCGCTGCCCACCCGGCGCAAGAAGATCATGGTGCTCGGCGGCGGGCCGAACCGGATCGGGCAGGGCATCGAGTTCGATTATTGCTGTGTGCACGCTGCGCTGGCCATGCGGGCCGATGGCTTTGAAACCATCATGGTCAACTGCAACCCGGAGACCGTGTCCACCGACTACGACACGTCCGACCGCCTGTATTTCGAGCCGCTCACCCTTGAAGACGTGCTGGAGATCGTCGACAAGGAGCAGCCCGTCGGTGTGATCGTGCAGTATGGGGGGCAGACGCCGCTCAAGCTCGCGCTCGATCTCGAGGCCAACGGCGTGCCCATCATCGGCACCAGCCCGGACATGATCGACATGGCCGAAGACCGCGAGCGATTCCAGCATCTGGTCGAGCAGCTCGGCCTGCTGCAGCCGCCCAACCGCACCGCGCGCTCGGAAGCCGAGGCGCTCTCGCGGGCCGAGGAAATCGGCTACCCGCTGGTCGTGCGTCCCAGCTACGTGCTGGGCGGCCGCGCCATGGAGATCGTGCACGAACAGCGCGACCTCGAGCGCTACATGCGCGAGGCGGTGAAGGTGAGCCACGATTCGCCGGTGCTGCTCGACCGCTTTTTGAATGACGCCATCGAGTGCGATGTCGACGCCATCTGCGATGGCACCCAGGTGTTCATCGGCGGCGTGATGGAGCACATCGAGCAGGCCGGCGTGCACAGCGGCGACTCGGCCTGCTCGCTGCCGCCATACTCGCTCTCGGCCGCCACGGTGGCGCGCATCAAGGAGCAGACGGTCAAGCTCGCGCATGGTCTGCAGGTCGTCGGTCTGATGAATGTGCAGTTCGCCATCCAGCAGCAGGGCGGGGAGGATCGCATCTTCTTGCTGGAAGTGAATCCGCGCGCTTCGCGCACCGTGCCCTACGTCTCCAAGGCCACGGGCCTGCAGCTTGCCAAGATCGCCGCGCGCTGCATGGCCGGCCAGACGCTGGCGCAGCAAGGCATCGACAAGGAAGTCACCCCGCCGTACTACTGCGTGAAGGAGGCCGTGTTTCCTTTCAGCAAGTTCCCCGGCGTCGATCCCATCCTGGGCCCCGAGATGAAGTCCACCGGGGAAGTCATGGGCGTGGGACAGACCTTTGGCGAGGCCTTCGTCAAGTCGCAACTCGCGGCGGGCACGCGCTTGCCCGACCCCCGGGCGGGAGGCAAGGTCTTCCTGTCGGTCAAGCAGAGCGACAAGCCGGACGCCGTGGACGTGGCGCGCCAGCTGGTGGCCATGGGCTTCGGCGTGGTGGCCACGCGCGGCACCGCGGCCGCCATCGCAGCGGCGGGGGTCGAGGTTCAGGTGATCAACAAAGTCACCGAAGGGCGTCCGAACATCGTGGACATGCTCAAGAACGACGAAATCGTGTTGGTGATCAACACGGTGGAGGAACGCCGCAACGCCATCACCGATTCCCGCGCCATCCGTACGTCGGCGCTGGCCGCGCGGGTCACGACCTACACCACGATTTCGGGGGCCCTTGCCGCGGTCGAAGGGATGAAACAACTGCAGAAAATCGCGGTCTATCCGCTGCAGTCGTTCACGACGGCGTAAAATTTCGGCTCATCCGGGCACCGCAGCACGAGCGACTCAACGCCACAAGCTGCGGTGCTCGTTTTTTTCACGGTTTTACGGAGGCCCAATCATGGCGACCCCCATGACGCGCAAAGGCGCGGAACAACTCAAGCAGGAACTGCACCGTCTCAAGACCATCGAACGACCCGCGGTGATCCAGGCGATCGCCGAAGCGCGCGCGCAGGGCGATCTTTCCGAGAATGCCGAATATGACGCAGCACGCGACAAACAGGGTTTCATCGAAGGGCGGATCGCCGACATCGAAGGCAAGCTCGGCACCGCGCAGATCATCGATCCGAGCGAACTGCAGGCCGACGGCCGCGTGGTCTTCGGGGCCACGGTCGAGTTGAGCGACGAATCCGGCGGAGACGAAATCACCTATCAGATCGTGGGCGACGATGAAGCCGATCTGAAGCAGGGACGCATCTCCATCAACTCCCCCATCGCACGGGCACTGATCGGCAAGGAATCGGGCGATGTGGCCCAGGTCGCCGCACCAGGGGGCGTGCGCCACTACGAAATTCTGGCCGTCCACTACAAATGAACCACCCCGGAAACCATCGCTTCATGCGGTTCCCCCCGCCGGTGGCGAACCCTTTCGGGTGCGTGCCGGCGAGGTTGTCATGAGCAGTCTGCGTACCCGTTGGTTTCTCGCTGCGCTCTGGCTGGGCGGTATGGCGGCCGTAGGTCTCATCGGCGCGCCCACGGCGTTCGCCACGGTGCCCGAGAAGATGATCGCCGCCGCCGTGGCCAGTCGCATGTTCTACATCATGGCGCTGGCCGCCATCGTTTTCGGCGTGCTGATTGCCGTGCTCGAACGGTTTGCCGACAAGAAGGCGATGTCGGCAGATCAGTTGTTGCCGCTCGGGGGCGTGTTCTTTGCCGTGCTGGGCGAATTCGGCGTCGTGCCTCGGCTGCTGCAGGCCGCCTACAGCCATTCGCCGCAGGCTGGAATGTGGCACGGCATCGCCAGTCTGGTGTTCGCCCTGCAGGCCCTGTGCGTGGCGGCCTATGTCTGGCGACTGCCTGCGCGTCGCGCCACGGCCTGAAGACAGGCTCCTAGCCGCGTGACGATTTCTTCGCGCTGGTCAGGCGCGGTTTGGCGCGTTTGACTTTGCCCGTGGCCGTCAGGCGCTGATTGCCCAGCAGGGTGACGCGCTTGACCTTGGCCCGGTGCGTCGGGCTGCTCGACGGTACGACCACCTTGACGGTGCGTGGCGACTTGCCGCGCTTGGCGCCCTGAATCTCTTCGTCCGAGGTCTGTTTGGGCGTTTTCGGACGTGGCCGGTACAGCACCAGCAGTTTGCCGATCGCCTGCACGGGGGCAGCCCCCAGGGCGTCGCAAATGGTGTGCTGCATGGCCAGGCGTGCCGCGGAGTCGTCGCCGAAAACACGCACCTTGATGAGTTCGTGGGCCTTGAGTGCCACGTCGATTTCCGCCAGATTGGCCGGATTGAGTCCTTGTTCGCCGATCAGCACGACGGGTTTGAGCCCGTGTGCCTGGGCGCGCAGGCTGCTTCGGAAAGGCGGAGTGAGTTCCAATGTGGTCATGATGGCCAAGCGCGTCGCAACATCCATGCGCGCGGTGTGTAGTCTTAATCCGCTATTGTCCTTGAAGAACCCATGTCGAGTGCGAAGAAAAACAAGTTCAGCAAAGCCTGGCTGCAGGATCACCTCAACGACCCCTATGTGAAGCTGGCGCAGCGAGAAGGCTATCGCGCCCGCGCCGCCTACAAGCTCAAGGAGATCGACGAGGCCGAGGGGCTGCTCCGTCCGGGGCAGATCGTGGTCGATCTGGGCAGCACGCCGGGTTCATGGTCGCAATATGCGCGCAACCGGCTGACGCGCGGCGGCGTGGTGCAGGGCACCATTCTCGCGCTGGATCTGCTGCCCATGGAGCCCGTGCCCGATGTGCATTTTCTTCAGGGCGACTTTCGGGAGGAGGCCGTGGTCAGCCAGCTCGAGGCGCTTCTCGAAGGCCGCAAGGTCGATGTGGTGTTGTCCGATATGGCGCCCAACCTCACCGGCATTCCTTCGGCCGATGCGGCCCGAATCGAACATCTGAGTGAACTGGCCCTGGACTTCGCCCAACGGTGGCTGCAACCCCAGGGGGCCATGGTGATCAAGACCTTTCACGGCAGCTATTACAGCCAGATCGTGAAGGCGTTCAAACAGGTCTTCCAGCAGGTGAAGGCCGTCAAACCCCAAGCCTCGCGGGACAAGTCGGCGGAAACCTTTCTTTTGGCGCGTACTCTGAAGAAGGTCCCAGAATAAAGCTCACGGATGCTCGGACCTCCTGCGACAGAGTTGCTTTTTGTCAAATTCGATCGGATTGCTCGAATCAATAGCCCATTTTGTCCGATTGGTTTTCCACAATCGCCATGTCCGCACTCTTGAAATGCCTAAAATGGGCTTCATGTCTTGCATCTGCGCTTGCTCTGCTTCGGGAGGTTGGTTTTGAATAATCAATGGTTTTCCAAAATTGCGATCTGGCTTGTGATTGGTCTCGTCCTGTTCACGGTTTTCAAGCAGTTTGATCGTCCCCAGGAGTCCGCAGATGCCGTGAGCTACACCCAGTTCATGCAGGACGCGAAAGCCGGGCGTATCAAGAAGGTCATCGTGCACCAGAGCGGCGTTCTGGACATCACGACCACGGAAGGGCGTCGCTTCAATCTCACCTCGCCTGGCGATCTGTGGATGGTCGGCGATCTGGTGAAGGACGGCGTCGAAGTCGTGGGCGCGCCCCGCCAGGAGCAATCCTTCCTGACGCAGATCTTCATCTCCTGGTTCCCCATGCTGCTGCTGATCGGCGTCTGGGTGTATTTCATGCGCCAGATGCAGGGTGGCGGGCGTGGAGGCGCGTTCAGTTTCGGCAAGTCCAAGGCCCGTTTGCTGGATGAATCGAGCAACAACGTGACCTTTGCCGACGTCGCCGGATGTGACGAGGCCAAGGAAGACGTCAAGGAACTGGTGGATTTCCTCAAGGATCCGCAGAAATTCCAGAAACTCGGCGGACGCATTCCGCGTGGCGTGCTGCTGGTCGGCCCGCCCGGCACCGGCAAGACGCTGCTGGCCAAGAGCATCGCCGGCGAAGCGAAGGTGCCGTTCTTCACGATTTCTGGCTCCGATTTTGTCGAGATGTTCGTCGGCGTCGGCGCAGCCCGCGTGCGCGACATGTTCGAGAACGCCAAGAAGCACGCGCCCTGCATCATCTTCGTCGATGAAATCGACGCCGTGGGTCGTCACCGCGGTGCCGGCCTGGGTGGCGGCAACGACGAACGCGAGCAGACGCTCAACCAGATGCTGGTGGAGATGGACGGCTTCGAGACCAACCTGGGTGTGATCGTGATCGCCGCGACCAACCGCCCCGACATCCTCGACCCGGCCTTGCTGCGCCCCGGTCGTTTCGACCGGCAGGTCTACGTCACGCTGCCCGATATCCGCGGCCGCGAACAGATCCTGCAAGTGCACATGCGCAAGATTCCGGTAGGTACTGACATCCGTGCCGACATTCTGGCCCGGGGCACGCCCGGCTTCTCCGGCGCCGATCTGGCCAATCTGGTCAACGAAGCCGCGCTGTTCGCGGCTCGCCGCAGCGCGCGCGTGGTCGAAATGGAAGACTTCGAGCGCGCCAAGGACAAGATCATGATGGGCGCGGAGCGCAAGGGCATGGTCATGCCCGAGGAAGAGCGCCGCAACACCGCCTATCACGAATCGGGCCATGCGCTTGTGGCCATGCTGTTGCCCAAGACCGATCCGGTGCACAAGGTCACCATCATTCCGCGTGGCCGGGCGCTCGGGGTCACCATGCAGTTGCCCGAGAACGATCGCTACAGCATGGATCGTGACCGCATGCTCAACATGATCTCGGTGCTTTTCGGCGGCCGCATCGCCGAGGAAGTGTTCATGAACCAGATGACGACCGGAGCCTCGAACGACTTCGAACGCGCCACGCAGCTGGCGCGCGACATGGTCACGCGCTACGGCATGACCGAGTCGCTCGGCCCCATGGTTTATGCGGAGAACGAGGGCGAGGTGTTTCTGGGCCGATCCATCACCAAGACCACGCATGTGTCGGAGCAGACCATGCAGAAGGTGGATTCGGAAATTCGTCGCATCATCGACGAACAGTACGCCCTGGCGCGTCGTCTGATCGAGGAAAACAAGGACAAGATGCATGCGATGGCGGCCGCCTTGCTCGAATGGGAAACCATCGACTCCGAGCAACTGGCCGACATCATGGCCGGACGCGAGCCCAGGCCGCCCAAGCTACCTCCCAGCAGCGGCCCGACTTCAGCGCCACGCACACCTTCCGCTCCTGCGACGGGTGCCACGACGGACGCTCCGTCGGCCACGGCGGCCTGAGCGGCGGGGTCTCGCATCGCCTGATCGATACGGCGAGTTCAATCACGGCCCGGTCCCTGACCGGGCTTTTTTTTGGGGTTCGTTTCCATGGCAGGTCATTGGCATGCCGGTCGTTTCATCCTGCCGCTGCAGCGGCCGCTGGTCATGGGCATCGTCAACGTCACGCCCGATTCCTTTTCCGACGGCGGACGGCATGCTCACGCGCTGCCCGCCCTGCGACATGCGCAGGCCTTGGTGGAAGAGGGCGCGGACATCCTGGACATTGGCGGCGAGTCGTCGCGCCCGGGATCTCCACGCCTGACGCACGCGCAGGAGTGGGCCCGGATCGGCCCGGTGCTCGAAGAGGCGGTGCGCTGGAATGTCCCGGTGTCGGTCGATACCTATCAGCCCGAGACCATGCGGCGCGCGCTGGACCTGGGCGTGGACATCATCAACGACATCCATGCCCTGCAGCGGCCGGGCGCCCTGGAGACTGTTGCTAAATCCGACGCCGGGGTCTGTCTCATGCATATGCAGGGCGAACCCGAATCCATGCAGCACGCCCCGCACTATGCGGATGTGGTCGGTGAAGTCAGCCGATTTCTGTTGGCGCGCGCGGCCTCGGTCGAGTCGCTGGGCGTGGACCGTTCGCGCATTGCCCTCGATCCGGGGTTTGGCTTTGGGAAGACCTTGCAACACAATCTGACCCTGGCGAAACGCCTGCCCGAGCTCGCCCAGTCCGGCTATCCGCTGCTGGTCGGGGTTTCGCGAAAATCGATGGTCGGCGCCCTCACGGGGCGCGAGGTGGCGGCCCGTTTGCCGGGGAGCCTGGCGGCTGCGCTGGCATGCGTCGCAGCGGGCGCGCAGATCGTGCGTGTGCATGATGTCGCGCCGACCGTGGACGCGATTAAAGTGTGGCATGCCATGGCCCGTTGAGGCCGCGTGCCGCCGATGATCGATACAACTTGGACGGAGATGGAATGAGCAGACAGTATTTCGGGACCGACGGCGTGCGTGGCCATGTGGGCAAGAGCCCGATCGTGCCGGAGTTCGGCATGCGTCTGGGGCACGCCGCGGGCAAGGTGCTGCGCAGCCAGGGCGTGCAGCGGCCCACGGTGCTGATCGGCAAGGACACGCGCATCTCGGGTTACATGCTCGAAGCGGCGCTGGAATGCGGCTTCATCGCCGCCGGTTGCGATGTGGTGCTGGTCGGCCCCCTGCCCACGCCCGGAGTGGCCTATCTCACGCGTGCGCTGCGGCTCGATCTTGGCGTGGTGATCAGCGCCTCGCACAATCCATTCGCCGACAACGGCATCAAATTCTTTTCCGCCGGCGGCAGCAAGCTGCCCGATGTCTGGGAGCTCGAAGTCGAAGCCACCCTTGCGGAGGCCGAGGGCTGTGTGCCTTCCGAGCAACTGGGCAAGGCCAGACGCCTCGACGATGCCGCGGGACGCTACATCGAATTCTGCAAGAGCACCTTTCCGAATCACCTCACCCTCAAGGGTCTGCGCCTCGTGGTGGACTGCGCCCATGGCGCGGCCTATCACATCGCGCCTTCGGTGTTCCACGAACTGGGGGCCGAAGTCATCTCCATCGGGGCGCAGCCCGACGGGTTCAACATCAACAAGGACGTGGGCGCGACGGCGCCCGACGCCTTGATCCGCGCGGTGCGGGCCAACCATGCCGATTACGGCATCGCCCTCGACGGCGATGCCGACCGGCTGCAACTCGTCGATCGTCACGGCCGCCTGTTCAACGGAGATGAACTGCTCTATCTGCTGGCCATGGATCGCAAGCCCGCTGGCGTGGTGGGCACGCTGATGACCAATCTCGCCGTGGAGAAGGCGTTGCAGCAGCAAGGCATGGCCTTCGTTCGCGCCGCCGTCGGTGATCGCTATGTGCTCGAAGAACTGCTGGCCCGAGGCTGGCAGCTCGGGGGCGAGGGCTCTGGTCACATGCTGTTGCTCGACCGGCACACGACCGGCGACGGCATCGTCGCCGCCCTGCAAATGCTCGAGCTCGTGGTGCGCACCGGCCGCAGTCTGAGCGAGCAATTGCAGGCGGTGCAGCTGTTTTCGCAGACCCTGCTCAACGTCAAACTGCCGCCAGGGCTCGATTGGAAAAGCCATGCCGGGTTTGCCCAGGCCCGCGCCGAGGCCGAGGCGCAGATCAATGGCAGCGGCCGGGTGCTCATCCGTCCCTCTGGCACCGAGCCGGTTCTGCGCATCATGGTCGAGCATGCCGAGCAGGAGCAGGGCGCGCGCGTGGCCTCCGCACTCAAAGCCGCCTTGCTCGAATAGGGTGGCGAGCGACCCTCGCGGATGGCCTAAGCCACTGATTCTGCTGGGTCCAGTTGTGAGAGTCGTAACAAGATATACGTATCACGGAGTTGTCATATTGGGCGTCTGAAATGCCGTCCAGCCCCCGCCGTCAGCGCGGGGATTGTCACTTCGGAGAGAACAATGTCACTGAATCTGTCTCGTCGCAACCAGCTCAAGGCCGGTCTGGCCGTCGCTGGTCTGAGCCTTGCCTCTGGCCTGTTCGCGCTGCCCGCCCAGGCCGCGCAGATCACCCTGCTGGAAACCGGCTCGACCCTGCTGTACCCGCTGTTCAACCTCTGGGTGCCCGACTACACCAAGGCCCATGCCGACGTGAAGATCACGACCCAGGGCACGGGCAGCGGCACCGGCATCGCCGAGGCCATCTCGGGCGTGGCACAGATCGGTGCTTCCGACGCCTACATGGCCGATGCGCAGATCAAGCAGAACCCCAGCATGGTCAACATTCCGCTGGCGATTTCGGCCCAGACCATCAACTACAACGTGCCCGGTCTGAACGGCAAGCACCTCAAGCTCGACGGCCCCGTGCTGGCCGGCATTTACGACGGCAGCATCAAGAACTGGGACGACGCGGCCATCAAGGCCATGAACCCCGGCGTCAAGCTGCCCAATCACGCCATCGTGCCGATCCACCGCACCGACGGCAGCGGCGACACCTTCATCTTCAGCCAGTACCTCTCGTTCTCCACGCCCAAGTGGAATGACAGCGTCGGCTTCGGCACCTCGATCTCCTGGCCTGCGGTGCAGGGCGGGGTGGGCGCCAACGGCAACCCCGGCATGGTGCAGGCTTGCCAGCAGACGCCTTACTCCGTCGCCTACATCGGCGTGAGCTTCCACCAGGAAATCGCCAAGGCCGGTCTGGGCACTGCGATGATCAAGAACAAGGCTGGGCACTTCCTGCTGCCTACCGCCAAGACGGTAAGCGCTGCAGCCTCCGGCCTGATTGCCAAGACCCCGGCTGACGAGCGGCTGAGCCTGGTGTTCTCCGAAGGTGCGGATTCCTATCCCATCATCAACTACGAGTACGCCATCGTCAACGCCAAGCAAGCCAATCCGGAAACCGCCAAGGCCATCCGCGAGTTTCTCGGCTGGGCGGTGGAAGCCAAGGGCGGCAACGCTGAGAAATATCTGGAACAGGTGCGCTTCATCGCCCTGCCTGCCCGGATTCAGCAGCTGAGCAAGGCGCAGATCGCGAAGATTCAATAAGCGCCGATGTCTCGAGGCACCGCCTTTCCTGAGCGGGAAGGCGGTGCCGCTTCCGTATCGTCGCGAATCGACCTGCCATGCGCGTTTTCCGTCCCGGACTGCTTGCCGTCTCGACCCTGATCCCGCTGGCCCTGCTGGCGGTGCTGGTGTTTCTCACCACCTATTCCTGGCCGGCGATCCAGTTCAACGGCCTGCACTTTCTCACCACCGAGACCTGGAACCTGGGCAATCTCTATTCCAATCCGGTCAAGCGTGATGGTTTCGAGGTGCCCATCGGGGCGACCTATGGCATCTGGGTGTTCATCGTGGGGACGCTGGCCAGTTCGGCCATCGCGCTGGTGCTGGCGGTGCCCGTCGGCATCGGCGTGGCGCTGTTTCTGAATGACTACGCGCCGCATCGTCTGCGTGGCGCGTTTGCCCAGGTCGTGGAACTGCTCGCCATGGTGCCCAGCGTGGTCTATGGCCTGTGGGGGCTGGAGGTGCTCGCTCCGCTGGTGCTGACGCACATCGCGCCGCTGCTGCAGCATGTCCTGGCCTTCATCCCCTTTTTCTCGGGCGCGGCCACCAGCGGCTATGGGCTGCTCACCGCCGGACTGGTGCTCGCCATCATGGTGCTGCCGGTCATCACCAGCACCCTGGTCGAAGCGCTCAAGCGCGTGCCCAACGAACTGCGTGAGGCGAGCTTCGGCCTGGGGGCGACCCGGGCGGAAGTGCTGCTCAAGATTTTGCTGCCTGCCGTGCGCGTGCCGCTGATCGGCGCGGTGATTCTGGCGCTCGGCCGCGCGCTGGGTGAGACCATGGCCGTGCTCATGGTCAGTGGCGGCGCGCTCAACTACCTGCCCGACACGATCTACAGCCCCATCACCAGCATGGCGGCCTTCATCGCTTCTCAACTCGACAGTGCCTTGCAGGACCCCAGCGGCATGGCCGTGCGCTCGCTGGCGGAAATTGCACTCGTGCTGCTCATCATTGCGGTCATCGTCAATGTCATCGCTCGCCTCCTTACCCGCCGCGTCAGTGTCCACCGTCTCTGAGCGCGCGCATGGGCTGCAGCGTCGGCGCCGCGTGTTCAACGGGTTTTTTGCGCTTCTTTGCGTGGCCGCGTTCGCCATCGTGGTCGTGCCGCTGGCCGACATTCTCTGGATGACCCTGGTCAAGGGCGGGGCGGCGATCTCGCCGACCTTGTTCACCCAGGTGACCAACGGCATCAGCGGTGGGCTGCTCAATGCCATCGAGGGGACTTTGGTGCTCAGTGGCGGCGCGCTCTTGTTCGCGGCTCCCATCGGCGTGCTGTCGGGCGTGTACCTGAGCGAGTACGGCCATGGGCGCTGGGGCGGTGTGGTGCGGTTTCTGGCCGATGTGCTCACGGGCGTGCCGTCCATCGTGCTGGGCTACTTCGCCTACGTCACGCTGGTGGTCGGCCTGGGGTGGCAGTTCTCGGCGCTCGCTGGCGCCATCACCCTGGCCATCATGGTCATGCCCTATATCGCACGGTTCACGGAGCTGGCGATGCGCCAGAACCCGTCCAGCCTTCGCGAGGCGGCTTACGCCCTGGGTTGCAAGGAGCATCAGGTCGTCCTGCGGGTGCTGCTGCCCGCCGCGCGGTCGGGGGTGATCACGGGGGTTCTGTTCGCCCTGGCCATCTCGGTGGGCGAGACCGCGCCGCTGATCTACACGGCGGGCTGGTCGAACTATCTGTGGAACGGGCACCTCACACAGGAGCCTATCGGCTACCTCACCTATGTGATCTGGAGTTTCATCAATCAGCCATTCGCCTCGGCGCATGCGCTGGCCTATGCGGCGGCCTTTCTGGTCGTGGCGATGGTGTTGGCCATCAATCTGGTGGCCAGGGCCTTTCTGACGTCGAGGCGTGCCTTTTGAAGACCGGCCTCGTCCGGGATCCTCGGTTGCGTGACTGACACGAAACTGTCATATTCGTGTCCTAAAGTGTCTCCAGCCGCCGAACAGGCGTGTTGCGTAGATCACTTTTGCATCACCTCAGGGAGCTCATTCAATGAAAATCATCGTCAAAAGCCTGCTGGCCTCGGCCCTTCTGGCTGCCACCTACAGCGCGAACGCGCTGGAAATTTCGGGCGCAGGCGCCACGTTTCCCCAGCCCGTCTATGAAAAGTGGGCTTACGAGTTCAACAAGGCCGGCATGGGCAAGGTGAACTATCAAGGCGTGGGTTCGGGCGCCGGCATCAAGCAGATCAACGCCAAGACCGTCGATTTCGGCGCGTCCGACATGCCGCTGACCGATGAAGAGCTGGCCAAGAGCGGCCTGATCCAGTTCCCGACCGTGATGGGCGGCGTGGTGCCTGTGGTCAACATCGCCGGCCTGAAGTCCAACGAGATGAAGCTCAACGGCACCCTGCTGGCCGATATCTACATGGGCAAGATCACCAAGTGGAACGATCCGGCCATCGCCAAGCTCAACCCCGGCGTGAAGCTGCCCGACGCGCAGATCGCCGTCGTGCGCCGTGCCGACGCCTCGGGTACCACCTTCATCTTCTCCAACTACCTGTCCAAGACCAACCCCGAGTGGGCCGAGAAGTACAAGTTCGGCACCACCGTCAACTGGCCGGTCGGCACGGGCGGCAAGGGCAATCCGGGCGTGGCGGGTTTCGTCACCCAGCTGCCCAACTCCATCGGTTATGTGGAATACGCCTACGCCAAGCAGAACGCCAAGCTCGACGTGGTCGATCTGGTGAACAAGGCGGGCAAGGTGGTCAAGCCCTCGATCGACGCCTTCAAGGCCGCGGCCGCTGGCGCCGACTGGTCCAAGACCTTCTACCAGGTGCTGACCGACCAGCCGGGCGATGCCTCCTGGCCGATCACCAACGCCACCTACATCCTGGTGCACAAGACCGCGGACAAGCCGGAGAAGACCGCCGACGTGTTCAAGTTCTTCCAGTGGGCCTACAAGGATGGCGACAAGTCCGCCGAGAGCCTGGACTACATCCCCATGCCCGAGCCGGTGAAGGCCGCGATCTACAAGGAGTGGGGCACGGTGAAATCGGCCAGCGGCCAAGCCGTCTGGAAGTGATGCAGCTTGAGCAGTAAATCCCTCGCCATGATCGTCCGGCATGTGCTGTCGATCATGGCGGGATGCCACAGGCCCGGGCGGAGTGTTCCGCCCGGGCCGGTTTGATTGAAGGATTTACAGTCATGGCTGCGAGCTATCCCACAACTTCCATGAACGCAACGTCCAAAGCAACCCTCGGCGAGCCTGGCGAGGGTCAGAAGCGCAAGCACAGCCCGATGGGCGATCTGGTGTTTTCCGGCATGGCGCGTCTGGCGGCCATTGTCACGCTGGCCACGCTGGCGGGCATCATCGTGTCCTTGTTCATCGGTGCATGGCCGGCGATCAAGGCGACGGGGTTCGGCTTTTTCACCAGTTCCACCTGGAATCCGACGGACGATCAGTTCGGCGGGTTCTCCATGATCTACGGCACCCTGATCACCTCCATCATCGCCTTGCTGATTGCGGTGCCCGTGAGCTTCGGCATCGCGCTGTTCCTCACTGAACTCTCCCCCATCTGGCTGCGCCGCCCCCTGGCCACCGCCATCGAACTGCTCGCGGCCATTCCCTCCATCGTCTACGGCATGTGGGGCTTGCTGGTCTTCGCGCCGCTGCTGGCGCAGTATGTGCAGACGCCGCTGCAGAACGTCTTCGGCGAGGTGCCCGGCTTGGGCTTTCTGTTCCAGGGCGCGCCGGTCGGCATCGGGCTCTTGTCGGCCGGGGTGATCCTGGCCATCATGATCATTCCCTTCATTGCGTCGGTGATGAAGGACGTGTTCGAGATCACCCCGCCCATGCTCAAGGAATCGGCCTACGGCATCGGTTGCACGACCTGGGAAGTGGTGCGCAATGTGGTGCTGCCCTATACCAAGGCCGGCGTCATCGGCGGCATCATGCTCGGGCTGGGGCGCGCCCTGGGCGAGACCATGGCCGTGACCTTCATCGTGGGCAATACCAGCGCGTTCAGCTCCTCGCTGTTCGCTCCGGCCAACACCATCACCTCGGTACTGGCCAACGAATTTGCAGAGGCCGGTCCCTTGCATCAGTCGGCCCTGTTCTATCTGGGTCTGGTGCTGTTTTTCATCACCTTCGTTGTGCTGGCGCTGTCCAAGCTGCTGCTCGCACAACTGGCCAAAGCCGAAGGAACCCGCACATGAGCACGACGACCTTGACGCGGACACCCGGCAACGATTTCCGTCGGCGCTATTTCTCCCGGCGCAAGGCCACGAACATCGTGGTCCTCACGCTGTCGCTGGCGGCCATGGCGTTCGGCATGGTCTGGCTGATCTGGATTCTGTTCTCGGTGCTGAAACTGGGGATCGGCGGGCTGAATCTGGCGACCTTCACCGAAATGACGCCGCCGCCCATGACCGATGGCGGCCTGCTCAACGCCATCTACGGCTCGGTGGCGATGACCTTCGTCGGTACCTTGCTCGGCACGCCCTTGGGCATCATGGCGGGTGTCTATCTGTCGGAATATGGCGGACGAGGCTGGCTGGCGCGGGTCACGCGCTTCATCAACGACATTCTGCTGGCGGCGCCGTCCATCATCATTGGCCTGTTCGTCTATGCCTTGGTCGTGGCCAACACCAAGACCTTCTCGGGATGGGCCGGATCGATCGCCCTGGCGCTGCTGGTGGTGCCGGTGGTGGTCCGCACGACGGAAGACATGCTGCGGCTGGTGCCGGGTTCGCTGCGCGAGGCGGCCTATGCGCTGGGCACGCCGAAGTGGAAGGTGATTTCCGCCGTCATCCTGCGATCGGCACGCGCCGGGGTGCTGACCGGCATCATGCTCGCCGTGGCCCGCATTGCCGGTGAAACGGCCCCGTTGCTGTTCACCGCGCTGAACAACCAGTTCTTCAACGCGGGTCTGTCGCAGCCGATGGCCAATCTGCCGGTCACCATCTACAACTATGCGATGAGCCCCTACAGCAACTGGCAAAGCCTGGCCTGGGCTGGCGTGCTGATCATCACTTTCGGCGTGCTCGTCATCAACGTGACGGCGCGTATCCTGATTCGTCAAAAACATTGAAAGCCCACCATGAGCGCTGTTGCTGAAACCTTGCCGCCCCCGGCTTGCATGACGGTCAAGAACCTGGATTTCTATTACGGAAAATTCAAGGCGATCAAGAACGTCAACATGGAGATTGCCAAGAACAAGGTCACGGCCTTCATCGGCCCGTCCGGTTGCGGCAAGTCCACGCTGTTGCGTGTGTTCAACCGCATGTTCGAGCTCTACCCCGAACAGCGGGCCGAGGGCGAGATCCTGCTCGACGGGCAGAACATCCTCACCACCAAGGAAGACGTGGCCCTGGTGCGCGCCAAGGTCGGCATGGTGTTCCAGAAGCCCACGCCGTTTCCGATGTCGATCTACGACAACATCGCCTTCGGCATCAAGCTGTACGAGAAGCTGCCCAAGTCCGAGCTCGACGACCGCGTGGAGTGGGCGCTGACCAAGACCGCGCTGTGGGGCGAGGTGAAAGACAAATTGCAGCAAAGCGGCATGAGCCTGTCGGGTGGACAGCAGCAGCGGCTGTGCATCGCGCGCGGCGTGGCGATCAAGCCGGAAGTGCTGCTGCTCGACGAGCCGACCTCCGCGCTCGACCCCATTTCCACCGCCAAGGTGGAGGAGCTGGTGATCGAGCTCAAGCGCGACTACACCGTGGCCATCGTGACCCACAATATGCAGCAGGCCGCGCGCGTGTCCGACTACACGGCCTATATGTATCTGGGTGAACTCATCGAGTTCGGCGAGACCAATCAAATTTTCCTGAAGCCCAAAAAGCAGGAAACCGAGGACTACATCACCGGCCGCTTTGGCTGATCGGAGCACACCATGGACAAGCCGCATCTTTCAACCCAGTTTGATACCGAGATCAACGCCGTCTCCACCCGCGTGCTGGAAATGGGCGGGCAGGTCGAATCGCAGCTCGCGCAGGCCATCTATGCTCTGCGCCACCTCGACATCGAGGCGGCGCGCACCGTGCTTCAGGTGGAAAAGCGGGTGAATCTGATGGAAGTCGAGATCGACGCCGACATCACCCAGATCATCGCCAAGCGCCAACCCACGGCGCGCGACCTGCGCCTGCTGGTGGCCATCTCCAAGACCATCGCCAATCTGGAGCGCGCGGGCGACGAGGCCTCGCGCATCGCGCGCATGGCCCGCGACATCGTGGAGTCGGGCACGCCCATGTCCATCGGCATCGGCGACCTGCAGCATGGCTCCGATCTGGCCATCGAACAACTGCGCAAATCGCTCGACGCCTTCGCCCGTCTGGACGAGAAGGCCGCCGTCGATATTGTCGAATCGGACAGCCGCATCGACGACGAATTCGAAGGCTTTACGCGCAAGGTCATCACCTATGTGATGGAAGATCCGCGCGCCATCTCGACCATGCTCGACCTGATGTTCGTGGCCAAGGCCATCGAGCGCATCGGCGACCACGCGAAGAACATCGCCGAGTTCGTGATCTACATCGTGCGTGGCACCGATGTGCGCCACAACAAGGAAGCCTTCCGCGAAGTGGCGGGCTCGCTGTGATCACTTGCGTCAAGTTCTGAAGAGCGCCGAACCATGAGCCTATCGAGCAACATCCTCATCGTCGAAGACGAGCCCGCGATTGCCGAATTGTTGGCGATGAATCTGCAGCACGCCGGGCATTGCCCGATCCGGGCCGGCAGCGCGGAGGAAGCGCTGCGCGTCATCCGCGACGTGCTGCCCGATGTGCTGCTGATCGACTGGATGCTGCCCGGCATGTCGGGCGTGGCGCTGGCACGGGCGCTTCGGGCGGATGCGCGGACCAAGGCCATCCCCATCATCCTGCTCACAGCCCGCAGCGAGGAAAGCGACAAGGTGCAGGGGCTGGACGCGGGCGCCGACGATTACATCACCAAGCCCTTCTCCCCCAAGGAACTGCTGGCCCGCATTCGCTCCGTGCTGCGCAGGCGCGCGCCTCAGCTCACCGATGAACAGGTGCAGATCGGCGCGCTGTCGGTCGACCCTTCCAGCCGCCGCGCCCTGTACAAGAAGGCGGGCGGCGAGCCGCTCGAAATCCGCCTGGGCCCCACCGAATTCAAGCTGCTGCACTACCTCATGGCCCATCCCGAGCGGGTGCACAGCCGGGGCGCCCTGCTCGACAAGGTCTGGGGCGACCATGTGTTCATCGAGGAGCGCACGGTGGACGTGCACATCAAGCGTTTGCGCGAGGCCCTGGCGCCCGTGCAATGTGCCGAGATGGTGGAAACCGTGCGTGGCGCCGGCTATCGCTTCACCGCGCAGGCCCGCTCGGTTCAGGCCACTGCCGCGTAATGGCGTCGTGATCCAGTCGGCGCCCGCTCGGCCCCTGCGCCCGGCCCCTGTACCGCAAGCTGTTCTACAGTGTGGACCCGAACGGGCGGGCATGCGGGTCGTGGTGTGATCAGAAGGGTGACCCGTAGCGATTTGGCGTATTTGTGAGCGAGCGTTTTTCGTGCGGTTTCCATGATCTCAGTTGCTTGGCGCATCACCATCATCCTGCTCCTCGTGGTGCTGGCGGCGGCTGCCGGCGCGCTGCTCGGCGGACACCCCGGCGCCATGGTGGCGGCGCTGCTGGTGCTGGTCGGCGTGGTGGCGCGCGATTCGCTGGCGCTGTCGCGGCTGATCCGCTGGCTCAGGTCGCCCGAAGCTTCGACCGTGCCCACCGGCTCGGGCGCCTGGGCCGAGGTGTTCTACCGGGCTTCGCGGCAGTTGCGCCTGTGGACCGGGCGCCTGAGTTACGAGGAGTCGAAGCTGCACCGCTTCATCGAGGCGCTGCAGGTCTCGCCCAACGGGGTGATCCTGCTCGATGAGAACAACCAGATCGACTGGTGCAACGCCACCGCGGCCCAGCACTTCGGTCTCGATGCCCAGCGCGACCTGCGCCAGCATGCCGTGCACCTGATCCGCAATCCGGAGTTCGTCGCCTATCTGCAGGCGGCGCACTTTCACGAACCGCTGCACATGCACCGGGCCGGCTCGCGCGCGCAGTTCACGCTCAGCGTGCAGGTCTTTCCCTATGGCGACCAGCAGAAGCTGCTGCTCTCGCAGGACATCACTCAGCTTGAGCGCACCGAGGCCATGCGGCGCGATTTCGTGGCCAACGTCTCGCATGAAATCAAGACCCCGTTGACCGTGCTGGGCGGCTTTGTCGAAACGCTGCGCGATTTGCCGCTGGACGAAGAGCAGCGCTTGCGGGTGCTGGGCATGATGCAGACCCAGTCCGACCGCATGCGGCATCTGGTGGACGATCTGCTGGTGCTGGCCAGGCTGGAGGGCGACCCCTACCCGCCCACCGAAGTCGCCATCGACATGAAGTCGATGATGACGCAATACCTGAGCGAAGCGCAGGCGCTGTCCAACGGCCGGCACCAGATCAAGTTGGAGGTGCGAACCGATCTGTGGGTGCGCGGCAGTCCGCAGGAGCTGCATTCGGCGCTGTCCAACCTGGTGAGCAATGCGGTGCGCTACACGCCCGAGGGGGGCAGCATCAGTCTGGAATGGGATGCCGTCTTCGTCGACGGCCAGCCGCGCCATGCGGAGTTCAGCGTGAGCGATACCGGCATCGGCATCGCGGCCGAGCACATCCCGCGCCTGACCGAGCGTTTCTACCGGGTGGACCGTGGGCGCTCGCGCGAATCGGGCGGCACCGGGCTCGGGCTGGCCATCGTCAAGCACGTGCTGCTGCGCCACCAGGCCGAACTGCTGGTGCACAGCACACCCGGCAAGGGCAGCCGCTTCGTGGTGCGCTTTCCGGCGGCGAGACTGGTGCCGCGCGATGCGTCATCTTCCGGAAACGCCGCGGAAAGCGTGCTCGAAGCCGCCTGAGGAAGGTCTTCCTCAGCGATTCAGTTCTTGCGCTCCAGCCGCGAGTGCATCAACACCTGATGGCAGCTCAGGCGGCTGCGTGAGCCGCGCGGGCGGTGGTAGTTGCCGTCGCTGTCCATCTCCCAGGCATTGCCCGGGTGCTGCCACTGCATGCGCAGGCCTTCGCGGATGACTTGCGCCTTGATCTTGTTGTCGAGCAGCGGCACGGCGATCTCGACCCGGCGCAGCAGATTGCGCTCCATCCAGTCGGCCGACGAAATGTAGACCTCGGCTTCGCCGCCGTTGTGGAAGTAGAACACCCGCGAATGTTCGAGGAAGCGACCGATGGTCGACCGCACCCGGATGTTGTCGGACAGTCCCTCGACGCCAGGGCGCAGCATGCAGGCGCCACGCACCAGCAGCCGCACCTCCACCCCGGCCTGTGAGGCGGCGTAGAGCGCCTCGATCACGGTGGGTTCGAGCAGCGCGTTGATTCGCGCCCAGACGCGTGCCGGTTTGCCATGGCGGGCATGGTCGGCCTCGCGGGCGATGGCGGCCAGCACATTGGCGTGCAGGGTGAAGGGCGATTGCCATAGCCGCCTGAGCTCCTGCACCTGGCTGGAGCCGGTGATCTGCAGAAACACGCGCCGCGCGTCTTCGCAGATTTCCGGGTTGGCCGTCATCAGGCCGAAGTCGGTGTAAAGCCGCGCGGTGCGGGCGTGATAGTTGCCGGTGCCCAGGTGCGCGTACATGCGCAGCACCTTGCGGCCCGTGCCCTCGGCGGCCTCGCGGCGGACGATGAGCAGCATCTTGGCATGGCACTTGAAGCCGACCACGCCGAAGACGACATGCGCGCCCGCGGCCTCCAGCCGCGACGACCAGTTGATATTGGTTTCCTCGTCCAGCCGGGCCATCAGCTCCAGGACCACGGTGACTTCCTTGCCGTTGCGCGCCGCCTCGATCAGGGCGTCCATCAGCTCGGAGTTGCCGCCGGTGCGGTAAATGGTCTGCTTGATGGCGACCACCGAAGGGTCGCGCGCGGCCGTCTTCACCAGATCGACCACCGGAGCGAAAGCATCGTAGGGGTGGTGCAGCAGCAGATCGCGCGCGCGGATGCGGTCGAAGATCTCGGCGTCGACGCCTGGCCAGTTCGGGGGCAGGGCGGGCAGGTAGGGGCTGAACAGCAGTTGAGGCTCGTTGACGTGATCGAGGATCTCCTGCAGCCGCACCAGGTTCACCGGGCCGTCCACGCGGTAGCAGTCCTGCGGCAGGATATTGTTCTCGCGCAGCAGGCGCTCGATGACCTCGTGCGGACAGTCGGCGGCGACTTCGAGCCGTACCGCGTCGCCGAAATGACGGGCGCGCAACTCGCCCTGCAAGGCGGCCCGCAGATTGGTGATGTCGTCGTCGTCGATGAACAGCTCGCTGTTGCGGGTGACGCGGAACTGATGCACGCCCCGAACCTCCAGCCCCGGAAACAGCTGCCCGGCGAACGCCTGCATGCACGAGGACAGCAGCATGAAGCCATAGCGCGCGTTGCACAGCTCAGGCGGCATGGGCACGATGCGCGGCAGCGTGCGCGGCGTCTGCACCACGCCCAGTTCGATGTTGCGGCCGAAGGCGTCGGTGCCTTCAAGCTGCACGGCGAACACCAGGTTCTTGTTGATGACGCGGGGGAAGGGGTGCGCCGGGTCGAGCCCGATGGGCGTGAGCAGGGGCGAGACCTCGGTCTCGAAATAATGCTGCGCCCAGGCGCGCTGCGCCTCGGTCCAGTCGGGCAGGCGATAGAGGCGGATGCCCTGCTTGTCGAGCGCCGGCAGCACCGACTGCTGCAGCACGCGGTACTGATCGGCGATCAGGGCATGGGCCCGCGCGGAGATCTCGGACAGCGCATCGCTGACCCGCATGCCGTCGGGCGTGTGCGAGCCGGGATCGGCTTCCAGCATGTCTTGCAGGGTGGCGACGCGGGTCTCGAAAAACTCGTCCATATTGCTCGACACGATGCTGAGAAAACGCAGGCGTTCGAGCAGGGGGTTGGTGTCGTCCAGCGCCTGGAACAGCACGCGGCGATTGAATTCGAGGGTGCCCAGCTCACGGTTGAGCAGGCGGGGGGCGATGTCGGTGTGGGACATGTAGGTTGGAGCAGTGAGGCTGTCGGCATTTTGCCAGCGCCAGAAGAAAACCGAGCGAGAATGACAGCATCCGATGAATTCTTGATGACAAGTTTCAACAAGTCGTCATCAAACTGACGTTCAATGCGCCTATGCCCACTTTGATGAATCAGCATCTCGCCGCGGTCGATCTCGGGTCGAACAGTTTCCGCCTGCTCATCGGCCGTGCGCAGGACAGCGCGGCGGGGGTGCAGATCTACGCCATCGATTCGCTGCGCGAACCGGTGCGCCTGGCCGCGGGTCTGGACGACAAGAAGTATCTTTCCGAGGCGGCGCAGCAGATCGCGCTGCAGACCCTGCAGCGCTTCGGCGAGCGCCTGCGGCAGTTTCACCCGGACCGCGTGCGCGCCGTGGCCACCAACACCGTTCGCGTGGCCAAGAACGCGACGCAGTTCCTGCAGCGCGCGCAGGCGGCGCTGGGCTTTCCGATCGAGGTCATTGCCGGGCGGGAGGAGGCGCGGCTGGTCTATATCGGCGCGGCGCATTCGGTCTCGGTGGTGCAGGGCAAGCGTCTGGTGGTCGACATCGGCGGCGGTTCGACCGAGTTCATCATCGGCCAGGGCTATGAACCGGGGATGATGGAGTCGCTCTACATCGGCTGTGTGTCGATGAGTCAGCGTTTCTTTCCGGGCAATCAGGTCGACGAGACCACCATGCGCGCGGCCGAGATTGCGGCGCGCAAGGAGATTCAGATCATCGCCGCCGATTTCAAGCGCAACGGCTGGAATCATGCCGTGGGGTCGAGCGGCACCGCGCGCGCGCTCGCCGACATGATCGGCGGCAGCGGCTTCAACCCGCCCGACCAACCGGGCGACATCACCCTGCAGGGCTTGCGCGAGCTGCGCCGGGCGTTCGTGCGGGCCGGCAACCTCAACAGGCTTCGCATGGAGGGGCTCAAGCCCGACCGCGTCCCGGTGGCCGCCGGGGGGCTGGCCATCATGCTGGGGGTGTTCGAGGAGCTGGGCATCCAGCAGATGGAAGTCACCGATGCCGCGCTGCGCCTGGGCGTGCTCTACGACCTGCTCGGGCGCGAGCAGGCTCAAGACATGCGCGAAGTCACGGCGCTGCAGTTCATCCAGCGCTACGGCGCCGATCCGCAACAGGCGCAGCGCGTGACCGAGCTGGCGCTGCGGCTGTACGCGCAACTGCGCCCCGACGCCTCCGACGCCGAGCAGCGACTGCTGCGCTGGGCCGGGCAACTGCACGAGATCGGCCTGTCCATCTCGCACAGTGCCTATCACAAGCACTCGGCCTACATCGCGGCCAATGCCGACATGCCGGGGTTCTCGCGGGGCGAGCAGGCTGCGCTGGCGCAACTGGTGCTGGCGCATACCGGCAAGCTGAAAAAACTGAACGCCACCGATCTGGAAAGCCTCGATCTCGACGCCGTCATGGCGCTGCGCCTGGCCGTCATCCTGGCGCGCAACCGTACCGCGGTCGATCTCGACGGTCTGCGGCTGCGCTACCACCCCACGGGCGTGAGCCTGCCCGGGCTGCGTCCGGCGCTGGACATCGTGGCGCCGGAGCCGTGGCTCAAGGCCAATCCGCTCACCGAATACAGCCTGCGCCAGGAGGCGGCCGAATGGGCGCGGCTGAACTGGAACGTCGCGTTACACAACCTGGCTTGAACAAGCCTTCGTGGCCGCTTAAGTTTTGAGCTGCATGAGGAGAACGCGATGCAGATCATTCTGACGCGGCACGGCGAAGTCGAAGGCATCCACCCCGAGCGCTTTCGCGGCCGTAGGGAGCTGGAACTCACCGCGCTCGGGCGCCGGCAGGCCGAAGCCGTGGCGCATCGCATTGCCGCCGAGTTCGCGCCGCAAGCCGTCTACACCAGTCCGATGGGGCGCTGCCGCGACACCGGGGCCGAGATCGCCTCGGCCTGCGGCCTGAGCGCGCAGGTGCTCGACGGCGTGAACGATCTCGACTACGGCCAATGGCAGTGGCAGACGCACGAGGAGGTGAAGGCCGCGCATCCGCAGGCCTATGCCTTGTGGAAGAGCGCGCCGCAATGGGTGCGCTTTCCAGGGGGCGAATCGCTGCAGGATCTGGCGGCGCGTACCGCCGATGGGCTGCGCGCCCTGATGCAGCGCCATGCCGAGCACACCGTGGTACTCGTCGGGCATGACAGCGTCAACCGCGCCTTGCTGCTGCACGCGCTCGATCTGCCGCTTTCGGCCTACTGGCGCATCACGCAGCGGCCTTGCTGCCTCAACATGTTCGAGGTCGATGCGCTTGGCAAGGTGACGCTGCAACTCGTCAACGATACGGCGCATTTGCGCGATCTGCCATGAATACAGGCGCCGATCCGCAATGCCCGTTCTGCCACGACATGCCCCGGGTGCTGCGCAACGAGCTGGCCTTCGCGGTATACGACCGCAGCCCGGTCAATCCGGGGCATCTGCTGCTGATTCCCTTTCGCCATGTGGCCGATTGGTTCGACTGCACGGCGCAGGAGCAGCAGGCGCTGCTCGCCCTGGCCGCAGCCGGGCGAGACCTGTTGCAGCTCGAACGACGGCCGGACGGCTTCAACCTCGGCGTGAACTGCGGACGCGCCGCCGGGCAGAGCATCTTTCACGTGCATCTGCACCTGATTCCGCGCTATTGCGGCGATATGGCCGAGCCGCTGGGCGGGGTGCGCGGCGTCATTCCGGCGCGGCAGAAGTATTGAGCCCGGCGGTACCCGGCCGCTTGCATTTCGATGCAACTGGACCGTCCCGTTTCATTGACCCTGCGGCGTTCGTGGCCTAAATTGAAATACATCAATCGGCGATGGAGTTCGCCGTTCAAATGCCGACAGGGCCTTGCCCCAGGCTGATGACTCCTACCCGTCTTCATGCTGGCCCTTGCTCTTGCAAGCGGGCAGCGTCCACAGGGAGGAAACCCGGATGTCATCAGTCCCATCGATTCGTCGTGTCTTGCCGCACGTGCAAGACCGGGCGCCAGCCCTACCGGCGGCGCTCATTCACGCACCCATGCACCCCAACGCTGCCTTGAAGCTCCTGAGCTTGACGCAGGGGTGCCCCTTCATGCCCGCCCAACTTTGAAAGGAGTTCAGAATGCCTTCGATCCCTTCCTCTCTTCTTGGCCAGGTTGATGCGCGGCTCTCGCACCTTCCTCTGCCGTGCAGCGTCGTGCTGCCGGGCGGCCAGCGCGTCGGCCCGAGCAATGCGCAGGTCGAGATGCGGTTGCGCGACAAGCGGGCGCTGTGGCACATCACCACGGGGCAGATCGGCAAGCTGGCCGAAGACTATGTGGAGGGTCTGGTAGACATCTTCGGCAGCCTGCGCGATCTCATGCGCATCGCGCCGGTGCTGCTCGACGACGATCCGCGCAAGGAGCCGTCGGCCGCGACCGCTCGCATCTGGCACCATCTGCGCCGCACGCTCTGGGAGCACAGCCACCACAGCCGCGAGAAGGACGCCGCGCAGATCCAGAGCCATTACGACGTGTCCGACGACTTCTACGCGCTGTGGCTCGATCCGCGCCGGGTGTATTCCTGCGCCTACTTCGCCCAGCCATCGATGACCCTGGCGCAGGCGCAGGAGGCCAAGCTCGACCACATCTGCGCCAAGCTCATGCTGAGGCCCGGCGAGCGTTTCATCGACATCGGCGCGGGCTGGGGCGGGCTGCTGCTGTGGGCCGCGGAGCACTACGGCGTGGACGCCACCGGCATCACCCTGTCGAAGAACCAATACAACCATGTGAACCGGCTGATCGCCGAGAAGGGGCTGCAGGGCCGGGTGCGCATGCTGCTGCAGGATTACCGCGACGTGGATGAATCCCAGCCCTTCGACAAGGTCGCTTCGGTGGGCATGTGCGAGCACGTGGGCCGTCCCAATCTGCCGCTGTATTTCGACAAGATCCGCCGTCTGCTCAAGCCGGGCGGCCTGGTGCTGAACCACGGCATCACCGCCGGAGGCGTGGACAACAGCCAGCTCGCAGGCGGCATGGGCGACTTCATCGAGAAATACATCTTCCCCGGCGGGCAGCTCGTGCACGTCAGCGTGATGGCTGAAGCCATGTCCCGCGGCGGCCTGGAGCCTCTGGACATGGAATGCCTGCGGCCGCATTACGCCAAGACCCTGTGGTACTGGGTGGACGGGCTCGAAGGCCATCTCGACGAAGCCCGCCGTGTGCTGGGCGACAAGGCCGAGAAGACGCTGCGCGCCTACCGCCTGTACCTCGCGGGTTCGGCCATGGGTTTCGAACAGGGCTGGATCTCGCTGTTCCAGATGCTGGGCAGCCGTCCCAATGGCCTGGTGGAAGAGCGTGTGGACTGCGACCGGGTGCTGCGCGCGCGGCAGAGCGACTACCCCTTCACGCGGGCCTACCAATACGCTGGCAAGGCAGGCGCTGCGTCATCCAGAGTTCCCGCCTCTGCGGTTGAAGAGCAGCCGGCCTGAGCCGCAGGGGCGCTGGCATGACGGCAGCCCCGGGGTTTCACAGCATCGTCTTTCCCACCCGGGAGAAGGAAGGCGCGTCGTCGCGCCCCGATCTGCGTGAGGTGTTTCACGATCTGTTTCTCGACGCGGTGTTCACGGCGGCCTACGGCGCCTTCATGCCGCGCGAGAAACCCTCGCTCTATGTGGCGAACCGCACCGATGACGAGGCGCCGTACCGCGCCGAGGTGCTGGCTTTGCTGCAGGCCCTGTTCGGCACGCCGCTGCACGACGTGAGCGTGGTGCGGTACCGCCAGGCGGCGCTGCGCGATCTGCAACAGGCGCCGGTGAACAAGGGGATGCAGGCGTTTCAGCAGGGTATGCGCGGCATGCGAGAGTCGCTGCGGCGCAGCCAGAAGGCGTTCAACGCCATCGAGGGGCAGCGCTGGTTCGTGGACGCGGTGCTGATCTACGCTCGCACCCTCGACGCTTTGCACGGCATGCTCGCCACGGCTGATCTGCAGTCGCCGGCGCTGCAGGCCTTGCGCGAGCATG
>JAJTBQ010000006.1 GCA_021286835.1 Thiomonas sp. | reverse complement strand
CGGCCGCTTCGATCGCAGGCACCAAACCGCGCGTCTCGATCATGCCCAGGGCAATTCCATTCACATTCGCCATTTTTCGCTCCTCAAAGGGTTGCAATTACGCCAAGATCAAACCAATACCAAACCGAGGCTCAAGCCGTCGGCGCTTCGGGCAGGATGCCCTCGACCTCACCATGCACGCGGGCGATGATGTGCGCAGCCACCAGGCCGTCACCCACACGCTCGCAGGCGTCGGCGCCCGCACGAACCGCCGCGTTCACCGCGCCGGTCTCGCCGCGCACCAGCACGGTCACGTAGCCGCCACCCACAAACTGGCGACCGATCAGTCGCACTTCCGCCGCCTTGCACATCGCGTCGGCCGCTTCGATCGCAGGCACCAAACCGCGCGTCTCGATCATGCCCAGGGCAATGCCCATACGTTCAGCCATTTGTCACTCCTTGTCTAAAAGTCGACTGCTCACCAAATTGCACCGAGCCGGCGCCCGACGTGCTCCCTTGCTCACGACTGCGTGGAAAACCCGCTGACGGGTTCATTCCTCCCAGCCCTCGATGATTCCGCAGATGGTCAGATCCGTGGTCACGGTCGGATCGGGCATGGCCAGCCTTGCCGCACTGCCCAGGCTGGTGAATACCCATTTGCCCACCGGAGCGCCCACCGGATCGGTGGCCACCTCGATATTGCCCTTCAAGCCCTGCAACACGCGCAACGACGCCGACTTCAACCCCGGCACTCGCCGGGTGCAGACCAGTTCGTCGGTGACGCGCCAGATTTCCATCAGCCCTCCACGCTCCAGTGGTCGATGATGCCGACGATCGTGAGATCGGAGGGAAAGTCCTTGCTGCCCGCAGCTTCGCGCGCCGCCGACGAACCGACGCAGATCACCCAGTCTCCGGGCACGCAGCCCACGGCGTCGACCGCCACGCTGCGCGTGCCGCCCGGCTTGTCCTGGACGACGAGCAGCGGACGGTGGCCGAACGAATCGATCCGATTCGTCGAAACCAGCGTCTTTTCCACTCGCATGATGCGCATCTGTCTGTCCTCAATGTCCTGCGTCCGCAACCGCTTCGTCGACGAACACACAGCGTTCGGTGTCGAAACGGTCGGACAATGCCATGCGGCAGATCAGCAGGTCGCGCGCCACCAGCGCCGGATACCTGGACTCGATCGCCGCCTTGACCCGTTTGGCGCGCTTGAGCGCGCGTTCGCGCGAGCCTGGCACGCGCGACGAGTAATAGAAGTGCACCAGCACCGGAACCGGCAGCCCATGGCGCACGTTCAGACCCGTGAAAATCTTGATGCCGACGTCCATGTCGGCCGCGCCTTCCTCGACCGTGTCGAGGTGGGCGTAGTAATACTTGTTGCGCATCTGCACGTAGTGCGTGGCCTCGCCGGCGCAGATGAATTCTTCATCGTGGCCCAGCACCGAGTAACGGCCCTGGTGATGGTGGATCACAAACTCGATCTGCGACAGATTGGCCTCGGCCAGCGCCAGCACCAGGCTGCGCATACCGGCATCCATGACGCCCCGGCCCTGGGCCCAGCCGTCCATGTGCTGCGCCTCGTCCACCCGCTGGGCAATATGGGCACGCGCGGTTTCGACCGCCAGACCCACGGTTTCGCGATACAGCTCGGCGGTATCGACGTAGCGATAGGGATTCACGTCGCCATCAGCATCCGGCAGGTGAATGCGCAGGGCATCGAGATCGGTATCGAGGCCGACCAGCAGCACGGCGGGCGCGGCACCCACACCATAGGTGCGCTCAATGGCCACGCGCAGTTCGTCGAGACGCTGCTTGGCCGACTCCACGGCCTGCTTGTCGTTGCTGGCATGGAAGGCACAGCCCTGATCGTGCGAGTGCGAGCTGCTGAAGTGATAGACGGCGATCTTCAGATAGTTCTGCGACTCGCCCCCGGGAATGCCACCGGTCAGGCGCTCGAGTTCGCGATGCGCCCAGTCGGCCATGTCGACTTCGACGTCGAACATCGCCCCGGCGTAGGCCTTGACGTAGACATTGCGGTTGGGCGCCATGCGGAACACGAACGGCACCAGGCCTTGCAGCCGGCCATCGGCACAGGGCGTGATGTCTACGGTGTGATAGCCACAGGCCGCGAGAAACTCGGGCGTGAGCGCCATGCGGTTCAGCCACGGCGCCTGATCGGCATCGGTGTGGTCGATGCAGTTCTTGAAGCTCTGAAAGATGCAATGGGTGTGCAGCGCCTTCATGTCCAGACCGGACACCCAGGCGTCGTCGAGCAGTTCCTGCGGCAGCGCGTAACCCAGGCGAGTCTGCGCCAGCCCTTGGGCGCGCTGGGCAAAATCAGGCTCGTGCTGCAGCGCAGAGATGTCCTTGAGCGTATCGACGATGCCGCTGAAACGTCCGCGCACGATGCGTTCATAGTCGGACAGACGCCGATTGAGCTCCGGATCGACCAGGCCATGCTCGCAACGCTGGCCCGGCCCGATGACACAGGCCGGATTGTGGCTATCGGCCTGGGCATGAAACGCCGGGCGCACGGCGTGCAGGTGCACAGCGGAAGCTTCCTGCGATGGCAGGTAAGCGCCGCTGGCCCTCAAGGCCGCCATGCGTTTGTGCGTATTCATGCCTGGACGCTCCCGTTCAGCCGCGTGCGCCGCCAGAGACGGTCACGGCAGCGCCGCGCTCGGTGTTGCCGGACGAACCGGTGACGCGAGACGACGGAACCTCGGGACGCTCCACATCGCGGAACGTGGCGGCATTCGATCCCATGCCGCGCGGCTGGCCGCGCATCGACGGGTTGCGAACGAGACTGGATGCACCCTCGGTTCCGGTCACGCGCGACTGCTCCAGCCAGACGTCACCCGAGATCCGTGTGCCTTGCTGGCTGCCTTCGCCGGTCAGGCGCTGTGCCGCACGCTGGACCGTGTCCTGTTGTTCCTGCTGCTGCGACTGGAAGCGCTGCATGTCCTGCTTGCGGAACTCGGGCGTGCCGGTGATCAGACCTTCGGCCTTGTTGATCGAACCGGTCAGGCGGTCGGTCCCCAGGCCATTGCCCGTCACATCGTTGCCACGCTCGCGGCCGAGAGAGGCATGGCCGGGTGTGAGAATGCTGAAAACGACGGGAGCAGCGTCGCGAGCCGGTGCTTCGGCAGGGCGTGCCCGCGACACGAAGCGGCCGCTGGTGGCGCATTGCCCCGGCATGGTGTCCAGGCCCAGATAGGGCGTGCCGGTGACAGGACCGCAGGCCCCGCGCTCATCGCCGGTCATCACCGAGCCGCCGGCACCGGGACGGTCGCCGCTGATGGCACGCAGCGACACTGTAGCGCTGTCGCGCTGCACATTGCGTTGCTGCTGCAGCGCAGGCGCCTCGCAGAAAGCCTGGAACTGGCCTTGGCCGATGTAACTATTGCCGCTGATGGGCGCGCAGGCACCCGCCTCGTTGCCGGTGACCCGCGAGGCACGGCCCGGGTTGCTGCCCGTGACTCGCTGGCCATTCCAGGTCTGATCGACCGCGACCTTGGCGACCGGGGCAATCACTTCAGGTGCTTCACATACGGCGCCGAGCTGCTGCGCGCCGATGTAATCAATACCGGTGACGGGTTTGCACCCGAACGACTCGTCACCGGACAATTTTGGGCTGGGCGCGACCTCGGAACCGGTCACGGAACGCCCAGCCAGCGTCTGCATGACGCTGACCTTGGCCGGGGCCGCCGCGGTGGCGCCCCCAAAATCCTTGGCGTTGAAGTACTGATTGCCCGAGACGGCGCGCGACGAACCGGCCTCGTTGCCGGTGACGTGAACGCTGCGGCCCACATCGGTGCCGGTCACGCTCTGGCCGTCGCGACTCGACATCACGCTGATCTTGCGCGGCTGCGCCGGCGCGCTGGTCTGGCAGAACTGGCTGAACTGCTCGGAGGACAGGTACTGGGTGCCGGTCACGGGGCGGCAGGCACCGGCCTCATCGCCGGTCATGCTCTTGCGCGCACCGACGCCGGTACCGGTCACGGTCTTGCCGCTGGCCGTCGTGGAAACCTCGACCTTGTTCGGCGCCGTGTCGGCACTGGCGGTGCTGTAGCGGGTCCCGGTGAGGGCGCGGTCCGCGCCCTGTTCGCCGCCGGTCACCTTGACTTGGCGGTCGACCAGCGTCCCCGTGAAACGCTGCCCCATCTCGGTGGTGCCGCGACCGACTTTCTCGGCGCTGGCCTGGGGACGGGTTTCGCAGAATTCCTGATAGCGCTCGGCGCTGAGGTAGTCGGATCCGGTGATGGCGCGGCAGGCGCCGGGCTCATCGCCTGTGACCTTGGTGGACCGGCCGACCTCGGTGCCCGTCACACGCTGTTCGCGCAGGGTGGTGCTCACGCCGACTTTGGGCGGATTGGGCGCCGGGCGGGTCTTGCACAACGCATCGAACTGTTCGGTGCCGATGTATTCGGTTCCGGTGATGGCGCGGCAGGAGCCGGGCTCGTTGCCGCTGACTCGCTGGCTGCGCTCGACCTGGGTGCCGGTCACGCGCTGACCGGAAAGGGTATGACCTTCCTCGACCTTCACGGGCGCGGCTGCCCGGGTGTCGCGGGCCTTCATGCGACCACTGGGGCGCGAGGCTTCGGCAGCCGCACCGGCGCGCCCGACGAGGGACTGCACGTGGCGGCGCTGCATCGCAACCTGGCGGGCGGTGGCGCCCTTGCTCATGGCGGTCTGCCAATCCTGTCCAGGCAGCGCAGCGGCAATCTTGGTGGCCTGGGCCACGCGGCGCAGACCGGCCTTGCCATCCTGGGCCAGCGCAGCACGTCGGGCCTGCGCCAGGGCGCGGCCACCGGCCATGGGCACGGCACGAACCGCCGCGCTCACGTCAGCGGCCGGAGCGATCATCGCACTCTGGGTGGACAGCGCCGGGGTGGACGCGGTGTCGGCGCAACCGCAACCGCAGGACTTCTCCGCGACGCAACCGCAGGAGGCTGACGCCTCACGAACGGACGCGGCGGGCACTGCAGCCGTGGGACGCAGATGCGCGCTTGGACGGCTCGCGCCGCCGTTGCCGGCCTGCTTGACCGCCGACTTGCCCTGCTGCGACATCGCCTGGCGGCGCGCACGGGCAGGGCTGAGCTGCGCCTGAGGCGGATTCAGCGGCGCGGAGGTCGACGCAGCCATCGAGGCCGCACGCACCTGGGGCGCTGCCGACGTCACGGAGGCAGGACGCGACTGCGAAGAAGCCGCAGTCGGCGCCGCAGCCATGTCCGGCCTTTGACGCGCGGAGGCGCCGGCAGGCTTGGCCGAGCCGGCCTTGCCATGCAGCGCCATGGCCTGGCGCCGCTTGAGTGCCAGCTCGCGACCCGAGAGGGTCGCCTGCGCATGGCGATCGGCAGGGTATGTCATGGTGGACCTCGAGGCAGAGAAGTCGTGAATTCAGAAAACTCGGTGTCTGGGGCCGGGGCACTCGGCCCCGGACACCCGGCGCGACGACAACCAGCCCGTCACGCCCAAACTGCGATCAGCGATAGACGACGAACGCGAGACCCTGGCTCTGGGCGTAGTTGTCATAAGCGACGAAACGCACCATGTGATCAGGGAACTCGCGGTGGCAGGCTTCGAGTTCGGCCAGCACCGCGTCGACGGACTGCTCGCCGAACAGCGGCAGCTTCCACATATACCAGAAGCTCACGCGAGCCGAGGTGCCCTTTTCGGTGTGTTCCACCGCGGGGTTCCAGCCTTGGGCGATGGCGTAGGCGATCTGGCGACGCACCTGTTCGGGCGTCATTTGCGGCAGGTAGGAGAAGGTTTCGTACTTCTTGGTGGCTTTGTAGGCTTGCACGGTGGCCATGATGAATTCCTTTGAGAGCAAACGGTGTCAGGCAGCGGCGGCATAGGCGGCCGCCGCACCGGGGTCGATCACTTGTTGGTGACGTCCAGTTTGTCGACGGTGTCGAACTCGAACTTGATTTCTTTCCAGGTTTCCATGGCGATCTTCAGTTCGGGCGAGTTCGCGGCAGCGGCGGTGAGAATCTCGCGGCCTTCCTTCTCGACCTGACGGCCTTCGTTGCGGGCCTGCACGCAGGCTTCCAGCGCCACGCGGTTGGCCGCGGCGCCGGCCGCATTGCCCCAGGGGTGGCCCAGGGTGCCGCCTCCAAACTGCAGCACGGAGTCGTCGCCGAAGATGTTGACCAGCGCGGGCATGTGCCACACGTGAATGCCGCCGGAGGCCACGGCGAAGGCGCCGGGCATGGAGCCCCAGTCCTGGTCGAAGAAGATGCCGCGGCTGCGGTCTTCCGGCACATACGATTCACGCAGCAGATCGATCCAGCCCAGGGTGGAGGCGCGGTCGCCTTCGAGCTTGCCCACCACGGTGCCGGTGTGCAGGTGGTCGCCACCCGACAGACGCAGGATCTTGGTCAGCACGCGGAAGTGAATGCCGTGGTGCGGGTTGCGGTCGAGCACGGCGTGCATGGCGCGGTGGATGTGCAGCAGCATGCCGTTGTCCTGACACCATTGGGCCAGGCCGGTGTTCGCGCAGAAGCCGCCAGTGATGTAGTCGTGCATGATGATGGGCGCGCCGATTTCCTTGGCGTACTCCGCACGCTTGAACATTTCGTCCGGGGTCGGGGCGGTCACGTTCAGGTAGTGGCCCTTGCGCTCGCCGGTCTCGGCCTCGGCCTTGAGCGTGGCTTCCTGCACGAAATCGAAACGCTGCTTCCAGCGCATGAACGGCTGGGAGTTGATGTTCTCGTCGTCCTTGGTGAAGTCGAGGCCGCCGCGCAGGCACTCGTACACGGCGCGGCCGTAGTTCTTGCCCGACAGACCCAGCTTCGGCTTGATCGTGCAGCCCAGCAGGGGGCGGCCGTACTTGTTCATCACGTCGCGCTCAACCTGGATGCCGTTGGGCGGGCCATTGCAGGTCTTGACGTAGGCCAGCGGGAAGCGGATGTCTTCCAGACGCAGGGCGCGAATGGCCTTGAAGCCGAACACGTTGCCCACCAGCGAGGTGAACACGTTGACCACGGAACCCTCTTCGAACAGGTCGATGGGGTAGGCGATGAAGGCGTAGAAGCAGGTGTCGTCGCCCGGCACGTCCTCGATGCGATAGGCACGACCCTTGTAGTAGTCCATGTCGGTCAACAGATCGGTCCAGACGGTCGTCCAGGTTCCGGTCGAAGACTCGGCGGCCACGGCGGCAGCTGCTTCCTCACGATCGACGCCCGCCTGCGGGGTGATCTTGAAGCAGGCCAGAAGGTCGGTGTCCAGAGGGGTGTACTCCGGCATCCAATAGGTTTGCCGGTACTCCTTAACGCCGGCCTGATAGGTCTTAACTGCCATATCGATCACTCCTTAGCGATGAAACGCGACAAAAACTGCGACAAAAATTCAATGTTCTGGCCAACAGGCTCATGCGGCCAACCAATCACTGCCAAACCGCAACTCCGTACAAGCCGCCGTGGCGGTCTGACTTGCTGCGCTGCCTGGGATTTCACGCGGCCGAGCAGGCCAGAAAGCCCGGACACAAGCCACATATCCTTGAAAGCGGACTGAAGAATACTGGCCCGCTACCATAAGAATCAATTAATATCGACAACACATTCGTTAAATTTATTTGAACGAAAACACCCTTGGACACGGCCGCTCAGTTCCTGAATTTGACCGGCCGCCCCACCTGAATGTCGGAGACGAAAACCACGCCCGAATGCGCCTCGAAGAACGGCTGGAAGCCTTCGAGCAGCGGGCCGACCAGCTCCTCGGGAACGGCCGCGATGATCATGATCAGCGCGTCGTCCTCGTTGAACATGAGATGGCCTTCGTACATGCCGTGGCTGCCCTTGCCCGACAGATTGCCGACGATGGTGTAGCCCTTCACGCCCGCGCGGTCGAGCAGGTCGGTGGCGAACTCCTTGTGCGCCCCTTCCAGAATGATTTCCAGCTTTTTCAGCGGATGCAGCTTGATGGCGTTCATGCGACGAGATCCTCCTGAGTCTGGGGCACGAGCGGCGCGCGCTCTTCCCATTGCCCATTGTTGTAGACGAAAGGCTTGTAGCCCTGGGTGGGGTCGATGACGATGGCGCGAATCCAGCCTCCGAGCACCAGATTCTTCACCTTGACCACGCTTTGCAGCGCGCGCCCGGCAAAGTCGAGCGGCGCCTCGATGAGGGCGATCAGCCGCATCGGCTCGTGGTAGGGCTGGCCTTCGCGCATCACGGTCTGCATCGGCAGGCCGGTACGCAGATCGCTCAGATTGCCGGTCATCACGCCAAAGCGCCCGGCGACGTTGTGATAGGCCTTGCTGCCGCTGCCCATATGGGCATTGTCCACGGTGGAGAAGAAGTGTTCCAGGTTGATCCACTCCCCCACCACCACCGGCGCGGCCAGCAGGTTTTCGAGCAGGCGGCCCTTGGGGTCGCAGCGCCAGTCGTACGACAACAAGAAGGGGCGCCCCTCAAGATCCGCCGCCTGGGTGAGGCTGCGACGTCCGATGATGCCGTAGACGTTCTTCGACAGCCCCCATTCGGGCCGCGTCTGCGCCCAGTCGACCGACAGACGCTGCGCCGTGCGATAGGCCTGCGCGGGATCGAGCTCGCGTTTGTGCGGCAGCAGTCTGGGCATGCGCTCGGCCGCCGCCAGCCGCGAGGCCGCCCGCAGACCGTTGCGCAGACGCTCCAGATACACCAGGTGGCGCGGCGGCAGCAGGTCGAGGTCGAGCAGTTCGATGGCGTCGGTGGTGGTGGTGTGCAGCGCCGGCAGGAACCAGCTGTCTTCGGGAATGGTGATGCCCATGGTCGCCAGACGCTCGCGCACGGCGGTCTTGTTGGCCATCTGCGCCAGCACGCGGGCGTTGACCAAGCCGCTGCCGCCGCCGCATGCGCCACAGTCCAGCGCGGACTCGTAGGGGTTGTTCTCGGTCTTCCCGGCGTGGCCGACGATGAGTACGAAGCGCGAGAAGTTGCCGGTCAGCCCGATCATGGTCAGGGCCGTGTGCACATAGTTGACCTGTTCGTCGAGCGAATAGCCGATGCGGCCCAGGCGCACGAGCTGATAGTTGGCGTAGTCGGCGTCGACGCGATAGTCCTCGCGCAGCTTGTCGATGAAATCGGCCTCCTGCCTGTCGGGCACGCCGAAAGCCGTGCGCAGGCGCGTCGGGCCGTCGCGGTGGCGCAGCGCGGTTTCACGCAGTTCGCGGATCATGTCGTCGTCCACGCGCTCGCGCTCGATGTGCAGTTCGGCGTGCAAGGCCTTGACGATCATCGCGCGCTGCAGGGTGCGGATGATGGAATCGGCCTGTTCGCGGGTGAGCTTGTCGACCAGCAGGCGGGTCACCGGCTTCTCCGCGTCGATGCGGCTGCGCCAGTGGCTGTAGCCCAGCGGCGCGAGGGTCTTGCCGAACAGATCCAGTCCGAACAGCATGCCCACCGCCTCCACGGTGACGTAGGGCGAGAGCACCGAACTCTTGAGGTCGTGCAGCACGTGGCCCAGGGTGCTGACGAAGTCTTCGTCGTTGGGATCGAGCGCGGCCGGCAGTTCCAGCACGAGGTTCTTGGGCGTGACCACCGCCGGACAGAAATGACTCTCGCTGCCCTTGCCGTAGCCGAGAAAGCCCACGGGCACGCCGAAGAAGCCGGCGATGCCGAAGGTCTGGTAATCGCCCACGCGCTCGAGATGGCGCCGGATGGGCTCGGAGCGCACGTCGATGCAGAACCAGGCCTGGGCGAACGGCCGCTTGCCCGCGGGCAGATCCTGCGGCACCTGAACCCGGGCGAGCAGATGGTCGATGGACTGTGCCTCCATCCCCAGCGTCCACACCATGCCTTCCTGCGGCGCGAAGGCCTGCAGGCCTTCCAACAGTCCTGCAACGCCCTCGGGCGTCAGCGTCTCGAGGTCCGCAGTGGCCTGCGCGGCGGCGGCCAGTTCGCGGAGTTCGGCCGCCTGTTCTCGTCCGAGCTGGGCCTGCCAGAGCGGCCAGTAGTGCTGCAGCAGATCGTCGCACCGGGCGCAGTTGCCGCGCGACAGCGCGTCGTCGATGCGCTGGGCCCAGCCCGGCAGCACCTGGCCGCCATGAAAGGCTTCGCGCAGCAGGCATTCGGCGCTGCGCTCAAACAGCAGGGCATCGAGCTGATCGCGACGTACCGGGGTGCGACGCTGGCGCGCGCTTTCCTGCAGCAGTGCCAACCCGACCACGAGACGAATGGCCAGCAGATCGACGACGTCGGCGGGGTAGCGTTGCGCCCAGTAGTAATGCTTGGCGGACGAACGCCAGCGCACGAAGCCTGTCCAGCCGTGCAGCCGGGTGAGTTCGTGGGTGAAATAGGCCGGCCACTCATCGGTGTCGATGCCCATTTCTTCCATGACGTGCACCACGGCGTTCTCGGCATCCTGCACCTGATCGAGAATGCGCCGCACATGCAGACCCCGCAGAAACAGACGCGCATTGCGCCGTGCGATCTCGCTCCAGGCGGCAAACAGGCCGCGCTCGCGCCCGGGCATGCGCCAGGACGACTGGTCTTCGTCGAAAAAATCGAGACAGCTCTTGATCACCAGCTCGTCGAGCTCGTCGGCCATCCGGGTGCCCCAAAGCGCATCCACCGCCGCGGGCAGGGTGCGGTCGTGCAGACGCTGCCGCAGACCGGGAAGCAGGCCGGCCGCATCCACCGCCTGGGGAGAAGACGTCTGGCCGTGCAGCGCGGCGTGAACGTCCTGCGCCTGCGCCCCAGGCACCACGCCATCGCGGTCATGCGCCGACTGCATCAGACCCATCAGCCAGCGAGGCCAGTCGATGCCCGGCACCGCGGGCAGGGCTTGCGAGCGCCGCGCGATTTCATCGACCAAGGTGGCCTGCCTGACCTTGCCCTCACCCTGCCAGTGCTGATAGTTGCTGCGCGGCAGGAACATGCGCGCATGAAACAGCTCCGCGCCACGGCGCACCGCCTGCTCGAACGGCATGTCCTCCAGGCCGTAGAGCGGGTTGTGGTGAATGAAGGTGCGCATCGGCCAGAAAAACGGAACCGGCTCCCCCGCCACGTAGGCGGTCGAGCGCACGCGCAGGCGCTTGCCCAGATTCAGCGCATCCACCATGCCCAACTCCCCATGAGACCCAGAGACACCGCGATCAGCGCCAGCAGCACCCAGATCGCGCCCGCGGAAACCGACATATCCGATGTCCCCACGGGCCGAGGCCAGGGGTCACCGAACAAACCGTGCTGCCAAAGCAATGCCGCCGCCCAACTCCAGAGAATCCACACGCCCAGCACCGTGAACACGCAGACCGCGGGCATCTCGAACAACACCGCCAGCAGGGCGAAGAAGCCAGGAAACGGAGGCGCCGCCAGGGCGGCCAGCAAGGCCACCACCAAGGCGCCGGTCAGTCGCGGATAAGTCGGCCCCAGTCGCCCGCGCAGCCCCAGATACGCGCCCCCCAGTCGACGGCGCAGCGCGCAGGCCAGCAGGGTGAGCACCGCGGCAGGCAGACTCAAGCCCAGCGCCACGGCGATGAGTCGATCGTCCGGCATGCCGTACAGCCACGCCAGCCAGACCAAGGGCCAGGACGAGCTGGCCTGCAGCCGCGCCCAGACAAAGAGCTCGCGCACCGCCAACAGTCGCCATGCATAGAGCAGGGCCGTGACCGCTGCAAGCACCTGAATGACCCGGGCCAGCGGCCCCACAGGCACGGCCACGCCGCCCAGCACATAGGCGCCCGCCACGGGCAGGGCGACCAGCAGCAGCGCGCGCAGCCAGGCCGGCAAGGCCTGCAGCACCGCGTTGACGCCCAGACTGAACGGCAGCAAGGGCAGCAGCACGACGGCACACACGAGCAGTTCGATCATCATGCTCTCCTCAGACCCAACGCAGCCAGACGTTCACCCGTTTGGCCGCGGCCACCGCGCCGCGCGACATCTGGGTGTAGACATCGGAGACGTAGAACTCGCGCGAGAACAGGGTGTAGAGATTGAGATAGATGGCGTTCCACAGCGTGCCCGGCCGCCCTTCGAGGTCGAGCGACTGGGCATAGAACGTCACCAGCCAGGCCCCCACCAGCACCAGGGTGAGGAAAATGATCATCAGGTCGAAGGCCAGCAGATTGATGCCCGCCGCGGCATAGGTGGCGTCGCGCAGCACGGGGTCGGGATAGAGGAAAGCCTCGAACACATGCGCGATCAGCGTGTAGCCCACCACCACGATCAGGAAGGACAGGAAGATCATGGTCAGCGAGCGCCACGGGTTCTCGCTGGGCAGCTTGTGGATCGAGAAGAACACCTGCGCGCCCGTCACCCAGCCGAAGAACAGCAGGACCACCGCGCCCTGTTTGTGGAAAAAGTCCGCCGCCACCAGCCAGTGCGACAGCCCCAGCACCACCGCTGGCACCAGCACGGTGATCAGCGCGGCCAGCAGCCAGGGCACCTTGACCGCACGCAGCGGCCGACGTTCGACCACGAAGGTGTAGATGTCGTCGGCAGGCACGCCGTCATCGCGCCGGGTGTCGCCGATCACATTGCCCGAACTGAGAAACAGCGTGGCCTTGAACAGTCCGTGGGCGATGAGGTGATAAACCGCCAGCGAGAAAGCTCCCAGCCCGCACTCCATGATCATGAAGCCCATCTGCCCCATGGTCGAATAGCCGAGTGATTTCTTGATGTCGTTCTGGGTGAGCATCAGCGCCGAACCGAGCAGCGCCGTCACCAGGCCCACCACGAAGGCCAGATGCAGGACGTCCGGCGCGTGAATGAGCAGCGGCGCGAAACGGTTGAACAGAAAGCCACCGGCATTGACGATGCCCGCATGCATCAGCGCCGACACCGGCGTGGGGCCATCCATGGTGTAGGGCAGCCAGATGTGCAGCGGAAACTGGGCCGAGCGGGCGAACGCCGCCAAGGCCACCAGCAGTCCGGCCAGCGGCACCACCGCCACGCCGCCGAGCTGCACATGCGGATCGGCCGCCACACGGGCGAACAGGCTGGGCAGATCCCAGACGCCATAGGCCTTGACCAGCAACAGCGCCGCGCCGACCAGGGGCAGATCGCCCAGGCGGTAGGTGATGAAGGTCCAGAAGGCATAGCGGCCCGCCGCCTCGCGTTCAGTGTTGTGACCCAGAAGGAAATAGAGCAGTTGCCCCACGGCAAACCAGGCGGCCAGCAGCGTGAGCAGATCCCCGGCGCTCACCATCAGCAGAATGGACGCCGTCATCAGATCGAGCAGGGAGAAAAAACGCACATAGCCCGGCTCATCGGCCATGTAGTTCAGCGAATACACATGCACGATCAGGCTGATGCCAGCCACGAGGACTGACATGGCCAGGCTGAGCGGGTCGAGCAGCAGGCCAATCTGGGCCACACCGACGAACAAGGGCTCCCCCTCCGCGTTGCGCAGGTGGTGCACCAACAGCGCCAACGCCAGCAGGACCGTCAGGGTCGTGAACAGAATGCTCCAGCGGGCAGCACGTCGGCGTCTCTGCCCACACAACAAGGGCAACAGCGCGGCGGACAACAAAGGCAGGGCCGGAAGGGCCAGCACAGCGACATCGATCCAGTTCATCGGGCTTGGGGCTCTGTGAGCGGAAGTCTGCAGAACAGATTGAACGGAACGGGCGGCTTGAAAACGGCTCCAGCCGCCCCGGCAGCATGGCCATCAGACCCGAGGCCGATGGCAGGGGCACATCCTATTCGGCCCTCAAGGTAAGGAAAATTTATAAATTCTGTTTCTCAGTTCACCAAATCTAAACTTATGGATCGCACGCAGCGTGTTGCCGCGGCAGGCTATCCGACGGGCGGACTGTGACGAAAAAAGGGTCTGGGCGACGTCGTGCAACACCGCCGCCCTCGCGGCCTCGGGGGGGCGGCGTGCCGGATCGATCGCCGACAGAACCGGCGGCTACGCACCTTCGACGCCAAACACGGCACGGGTCAGCGCATGCACTGCGGCACGTTCGGACAGCAGACAGTCGGCCGCCACGCGGGCGGCATCGGCGCCGCCCAGTCGCTCGCGGTGCTGGATGCGACGCAGCTCGCGGTAGGCATCGGCCGCAGGTCGGCCCACGCCGGCGGGCAGCAGGCCCAGGGCCTCGGCCATGCCGAGCAGGGCGATATTGCCCAGATCGGCAGTGAGCTGCGGGTAATCGGCAGCGTGGGCCAGCACCAGAAACTGGACCGCGAACTCCACATCGACCATGCCGCCCGGATCGTGTTTCACATCGAACTGCGCGCTGCGGTTCGGATGGCCATCGGCCACCTTCTGCCGCATGGCGAGGATTTCGGTGCGCAGGGCCTGCACCTCACGCGGGGTCGTGAGCACCGCGGTGCGGATGGCCTCGAAGCGCGCGCCGATGGCCAGGTCGCCCGCGCAGCACCGCGCCCGGGTGAGCGCCTGGTGCTCCCAGGTCCAGGCGGTGTTGCTACCGCGTCCGCGCTGGTAGGCATCGAACGCCTCCAGGCTGGTGACCAACAGACCGGCGTTGCCATTGGGGCGCAGCCGGGTGTCGATCTCGAACAGGCGGCCCGCGGCGGTATGCGCGGTCAGCCACCACACCAGCTTGCGGGCGAAGGCGGCGTAGATGTCCTGGGCGTCGTCGGCCTGGTCGTCGTACAGAAAGACGATGTCGAGGTCGCTGCCGTAGCCCAGCTCCTTGCCGCCAAGCTTGCCATAGGCGATGACGGCGAAGGCGGGCTGTTCGCGATGCTTTTGCGGCAGCTCCCTCCAGCACCACTCCAGCGCCAGTTGCACGGTGGCATCGGCCAGGGCGGAGAGTTCATCGGCCACCTGCTCGACCTTGATGAGCCCGGCCAGATCGCGCGACAGGGTGCGGAACATCTCGGCGTGAAAGCCTTGCCGCAGCAGATCCATGCCCTCGCCGGCATCCCAGCGGCCGGATTCGAGTAGCCGCGTCTGCTGCTGCAGCAGGCCCATGCGGTAGTCCTGCGCGTTGAAACGCTCGCCGGGTGGCGCGATGAGTTCGTCGACCACGGCCGGATGGCGCTTGATGTAGTCGGCGGCCCAGGCCGAGGTCTCCAGCACCGTGCACAGCCGGGCGAGCGCGGCGGGCTGCTCGGCGAAAAAGGCCAGATAGGTTTCGCGCCGCCCGATGGCTTCGAGCAGATCGATGACGCGGCTAAGGCACAGATCTGCGCTGGGGCGCTCGGCCGCCATGCCGATGGCGCGGTCGAGCACGCGCAGCAGCCGCAGCCGGCCCACATCGCTCAGCGCGGTGTAGCGCGGCGAGGTTTCGAGCGCCTTCAGCCGGGCGACGATGGCGTCCTGCGCCATCCCCGCCTTGGCCAGCCGGTGCCGCACCGCGTCCAGGGTGTCCGGCGGCTTGCTGCAGCCCGTGCACTGCGGGCCGTTGTGCAGCAGCGCATCGAACTCGCTGGCCACGAACTCGCGCACGCTGTCGAGCTCGCGCAGCAGCTTGCAGCCCTTGGGGCAGGCCCCACGGCGCTGCGCGTCGTCGTCCACAAACCCCATGGCCCAGGCCAGGGCGTGCAGGTCGGCATCGTCGGCGGGCAGGCTGTGGGTCTGGGCATCGTCGAGATACTGGATGCGGTGCTCCAGCCGACGCAGAAACCGGTAGCTCGAAGCCAGCCGCTCGGCCGCCTCGGCCTGCAACAGGCCCAGGAACACCAACAGTTGCAAGGCCGGCAGCGTGGCTCGCTCGCGGATCTGCGGCATGCGCCCTCCACGCACCACCTGCAGAAGCTGCACCGTGAATTCGATCTCGCGGATGCCGCCACGCCCCAGCTTGACGTCGTTGGCCTTGTCGGGGCGGGCCGCGGCGCGCTTGGTGGCCTCCGCCCGGATCTGCCGGTGTAGGGCGCGCAGGGCTTCGAGCATGCCGAAGTCGAGATAGCGGCGCCAGACGAAAGGCTCGACCACCGCCGCCAGACTCTGCGCCGCACGCTGGGCCTCGGGCGTCTGCAGCGGCGACACCACGCGCGACTTGAGCCAGGCAAACCGCTCCCATTCGCGGCCCTGCACGAGGAAATACTCTTCGAGCATCGCCAGGCTGACCACCGGAGGGCCGCTGTCGCCGTTGGGGCGCAGCCGGGTGTCGACCCGGAACACGAAGCCGTCGCCGGTGACGTCGGACAGCAGCGGCACGAAGGCGCGCACCACGCGGCCGAAATACTCCTGATTGCTCAGGCTGACGGCGCCGTCGGTCTCGCCATCGTCGTCGTACACGAAGACCAGATCGATGTCGGATGAGACATTGAGCTCGCGTCCGCCGAGCTTGCCCATGCCCACCACCAGAAACTGCGCCTCGCCGCCCGTGGCGGTACGCGGCACGCCGAAACGCGCCTGCAGCTCAGCATGGGCCGCACCCAGCCCCGCAGCCACCACGCACTCGGCCAGATCGCTGATGCCGATGCAGACCGCTTCCAGCGGCGCCCCGGCCAGATCGGCCTCGATCAGCCGCAGCATCAAGGCATTGCGCACCCGGCGCAGCGCGGTGGGCAGCGCAGCGCCTTGCCGCATCAGCGCGGCGATCGACGCATCGAGTTCCCCCCGTGTCGGAATGCCGGGCGGCCAGCAGGCCAGCACATCGTCGAACCGGCCGACATGGCGACGATAAAAACGGGAAAACTGCGACAACTCCATCGGGTGAATCCGGCAACGGCGATGAGGGCGGAGCATATTCCAGCCACCACAATGCTGCACCGGGCCCGACGATCGCCCCGCCGAGGGAGTCAAGGAAGCCACGGGAGGGCTCAACCCGCCCTGGCGGCGGGCTATTCAGGGCTTTGCGAAGCCGCCGATTCACTACCATCGCCCCGTCGATTGGCCCGCCTGACGCCGCTTCCCTTGTCTCTGCTCCATCTCTCGCTGCGCGCCGCCACCCGGATCTGGGAAGCGGCGGTTCTGCTCGTGCTCACGGTGTATTTCGTGCTCGGCGCGGGCCTGCTGACGCTGCGCTACGCCGTGCTGCCGAACGCGCAGCAGTTCCGCCCCTGGGTCGAGCAGGCCAGCAGCCGGGCCCTGGGGCTGCCCGTGCACATCGGCGCGATCCAGACCCAGTGGCACGGCCTGATGCCGCAGTTCGCCCTGCACGATGTGCGCATCGACGGCCCGCGGGGCCAGCCCGCGCTGCAGTTCGCCGAGGTGGACGCCGCGCCCTCGTGGAAAAGCCTCTCCCGCCTCAGCCTCACCTTCGACCAGTTGGTGATCCGCGGCGCCGATCTCACGGTGACGCGAATCGACGCCGACCATCTGGAGGTCGGCGGCATCCGTTTCGCGGTCTCCGGGTCGGGCAAGAACGACGCTGCGCAGCAGTTCGCCGACTGGCTGTTCAGCCAGGACGAGATCCTGATTCTCGACAGCCGCCTCACCTGGGTGAACGCCGCGCAACATGCGCCGCCCCTGCCGCTCACGCAGGTCAACCTCCTGTTGCGCAACGCCCTGGTGACGCACCGTGCCGCGCTCACCGCCACGCCGCCTGCCGGTTTCGGCGGCCGCATCGATCTGCGCGCCAGTTTCCGCCAGCCGTTCTTTCTGCGTCACACCGCCGACTTCGCGCGCTGGAAAGGCACGCTGTACGGCGAGGTTGCCGACGTCGATCTGGCGGCCCTGCAACCCCAGCTCCCCGTGACCCTGCCCGCCCAGACCCAGACCGGCCGCGGCTCGGTGCGCGCCTGGACGCAGTTCGACCAGGGCGCCCCGACCGCGTTCACCGCCGATCTGGCGCTGCGCGACATCGCCGTTCAACTCACCCCGCACGGCGGCACCGACGCCCTGAACACAGCCCCGGCGCTGCCCCCCATCGCGCTCGACACCCTCTCCACCCGCATGACCTGGGCGCCCTTGCCCGGCGGCGAGAAGGCCAGCGTGCAGCATCTGCAGTTCCGCACCGCGCAGGGCCAGTCGCTGCCCCCCGTCAGCGTGGACTGGCAATGGCAGCACCCGCCGGGCGGAGCCGCGCAGGGACGCCTGCAGACTGGCGCGCTCGATCTCGGCGCCCTGACCGCCGTGGCGCAACGCCTGCCGCTGCCCGCGCTCTGGCAGGCTCGCCTGGCCGCGCTGCAGCCGCAGGGCCGCATCGACCGCTTCGATGCGCAGGCCCGCTGGCCCAAGGGCGTGGCGCCCAGCGGACTGCCGCCGACCTATGACGTCCAGGCCGACTTCGGCGAGCTGCGCTGGAACAGCCCCGCCGGCGCGGGCGAAGGCACGCCCCCCGACGATCCCCGTCCCCTGATCGAGCGCGGCAAGGCCGCGGCCCTGGCCCTGCATCTGCCGGCCGATCTGCCGGGCATCGACGGCCTGTCGGGCACGCTCAAGGCCTCGCAGGATGGCGGCCAGGCGCAGATCCGTCTGACCCGAGGCGGGCTGGACCTGCCCTTGATCTATGCCCCGGCCAGGCTGGGTTTCGACAGCCTGCGCGCCGATCTCGACTGGAAGCGCGACGCAGCCGGGCAGTGGCAGGTCAGCACCCGACGCTTCGATTTCGCCAATGCCGACGCGGCCGGCAGCGCCACGCTGACTTGGCGCGGCGCGGCCCACGGCCTGGGCAGCATGGATCTGCAGGGCCAGCTCACCCGCGCCGATGCCCGGGCGGTGTGGCGCTATCTGCCCATCGACATTCCCCTGCACACCCGCGACTACCTGCGCAGCGCCATTGCGGCGGGCAGCGCGCGCAAGGTCGACTTTTCGGTACGGGGCCGTCTCGCAGACTTCCCCTTCGACACGCCCGCCAAGGGTGGCACCTTCGAGGTGAATGCGCAGATCGAGAACGGGGTATTCAATTACGCCCCGCGAGGCCTGTTGCCGCCCGGACAGACCGCCAGCGCCGACAGCGTGCACGCCAACGCCGAGTGGCCCGAGTTCACCCAGGTCAACGGCGATCTGCGGGTCACCTCGCACAGCCTGGAGGTGCGCAACGCCTCGGCGCGGGCGTTGGGTGCGCGCATCAGCGGGGTCAACGGCAGCCTGCCGAGTTTCAACAAGGGCGTGCTCAGCATCAGCGGCAAGGCCCAGGCGCCCGCGAGCGACGCCTTGCGCTATCTCGTCGACAGCCCGATCAACCGGCAGCTCGGCGGCGTGTTCGACGACGTGCAGGCCCAGGGCCCGGTGGCGCTCGACCTCGCCCTCACCCTGCCCCTCGACCATCTCGACGACACCACCCTCAAAGGGCTGGCGACCCTGCAGGGCGTGGACGTGTCGTGGAGCCGCGATCTGCCGCGCTTCACCAAGGTGCGCGGCACGGTGGCCTTCAACCACGGCGGCTTCAACCTCGCGCTGAACGCCCCCGACGTGCTCGGCGGCCCCCTCACCCTGCGCGGCGGCCAGCAGCCGGGCGAGCCGTTGCAGTTGCAGGCCAGCGGCAGTTTCAGCAGCAACGGGCTGCGCGCCGCACAGGCCGAATGGATGCAGACCCTGGGCAAGGTGCTGCAGGGGCAGGCCCCCTACACCCTGCGCATCACCCAAGCGCGCGGCAGCGCCGACGCGGCGCTGGAACTGCGCAGCAATCTGGTGGGCGCCGCCATCGATCTGCCGCCGCCGCTGGGCAAGCCCGCCAACGCACCCGAGTCACTGCTCTATACCCGCACCCCGCTGCCCGAAGCCGCAGACGGCAGCCGCCGTCACGCGGTGCAGATCGATCTGGGCGGCCTGGCCCGGGCGCGATATGTGCTCGAAGATCCACCGGCCGCGCCCAGCTCCGGCACAGGCGGCAACGCGGACTTCCGCGTCGTCAGCGGCGGGCTGGCCATCGGCCCCCAGGCCGCCCTGCCGCAACCCGAACACTCGGTGCAGGCCAACGTCAAACTGCCCGTGCTGGATATCGACGCCTGGGAAGCCGCGCTCAAGCCCTTGCTCGACACGACACCCACCGTCAACCCGGGCACCCCCATCCTGTTCAGTGCGGCCACGGACCGCGGCCTGCCCGGCCTTCTGCCCACCACCGCCGCGCTCGACATCGGGCGGCTCACCCTGATGCATCGCGTGATCAATCAGGTCGTGGTCGGCGGCCATCGCAGCGGCGATCTGCTGCAGGCCAACGTGAACTCGCGCCAGATGTCGGGCTATATCGGCTGGCAGATCGGCCGGGGCAACAGCCCCGGCACGCTCAGCGCGCGCCTGGCCCGGCTGGAGCTGCCCAAGTCGAGCGATTCGGACGTCGAGAACCTCCTCAACGAGCAGCCCGCCAGCATCCCGGCCCTGGACATCGTGGCCGACAACGTCGATCTGCACGGCCACCGCTTCACGCATCTGGAAGTTCAGGCCGTCAACCGCGGGCGCGTGGACGGCAGCAAGCAGTGGCAACTCGCCCATTTCGAACTGGCCACCCCCGACAACGTGCTCACGGGCAGCGGCACCTGGTCCACGCTGGGCACGCAGCTCACCGTGCCCGGCAGCGCCGACGCCGCGACGCCGGCCCGCCGCACGGCCATGCAGTTCAAGCTCGCCGTCGGCGATGCCGGCGGCCTGCTCGCCACCCTGGGCAAGCCCGGCCTGCTCAAAGGGGGCAAAGGCGAGATCACCGGCCATCTGGCCTGGCTGGGTTCGCCCCTCAATCTCGATTTCCCGAGCATGAACGGGCAGTTCAAGCTGCAGCTCGGCAGCGGCCAGTTCCTCAAGGCCGATCCCGGCATCGCCAAGCTGCTGGGCGTGCTCAGCCTGCAAAGCCTGCCGCGCCGCCTGACCCTGGATTTCCGCGACCTGTTCTCGTCGGGATTCGCCTTCGACAAGGTCGATGCCGACGTCGGCGTGGACAGCGGCATCGCCAGCACGCGCGACTTCCGCATGAGTGGCGTCTCGGCCACGGTGCGCATCGAAGGCCAGACCAACCTCTCGACCGAGACCCAGAACCTGCGCGTGGTCGTGGTGCCCAACATCAACGCGGGCGCCGCATCGCTCGCCTATGCCCTGGTGAACCCCGTCGTCGGCCTGGGCACTTTCCTGGCGCAATACATCGCCCGCGAACCCCTCGCGCGGGCCTTCACCCATGTGTACGACATCACCGGCACCTGGGTCACGCCCATCGTCAACGAGGTTTCGCTCGGCAGCCCAGGCCCCGGCGCAGGGCCGCCCCAAGGCGGGGCAGCGAGCGCAAGCGAGCGTGGAGGCCATTCAGCCGCAGACGCCACGCCCGCGGCGCCCTGACGTAAGCTGAATGGGTCGACAGCCTCACCGCACGCCACCATGAAAATCGCAGCCCTCCAGATGGTCTCCGGCACGTCCGTCGCCGCCAACCTGCAACGCGCCGAGGGGCTGCTGGCCCAGGCCGCGGCACAAGGCGTGCGGCTGGCCGTGCTGCCCGAGTATTTCTGCCTCATGGGCCGGTCCGATACCGACAAAGTCCGCTTGCGCGAAAAGCCCGGCAGCGGCCCCATTCAAGACTATCTGGCCGATGCGGCCCGGCGCCACGGGCTGTGGATCGTCGGTGGCACCCTGCCGCTGGAAAGCCCCGACCCAGACCGCGTGCTCAACACCACGCTGGTGTTCAGCCCCGCGGGCGAACAGGCGGCCCGCTACGACAAGATGCACCTGTTCGCCTTCCAGCGCGGGACCGAGCGCTACGCCGAAGCCGACAGCATCACCCCCGGCGCCCAGGCCGTGGCCTTCGACTGCGAAGGTCTGCGCATCGGCCTGACCATCTGCTACGACCTGCGCTTTCCCGAGCTGTTCCGGGCGCTGTCCAACCCCGCGCCCTGCGACCTCTATCTCCTGCCCGCCGCCTTCACCCACACCACCGGCGAGAAGCATTGGGAGGTGCTGCTGCGCGCCCGCGCCATCGAGAACCTTGCCTATGTGCTCGGCAGCGCGCAGGGCGGCGTGCACGAAAACGGCCGCCGCACCTGGGGGCACAGCATGATCGTCGACCCCTGGGGCGAGGTGCTCGCGATGCAGGCCGAGGGCGAAGCCGTGGTCACCGCGACACTGGATCGCGACCGCATCGCCAGACACCGCGAAAGCCTGCCCGCCCTGCGGCACCGGGTGGTGTGACCTCGCCGCCGCCCGCGCGGCGAAACGCTGCGTCTGATGGCTATCTTGGCCCCGCACGCTGCACGATGGCGATCACATCGGGCACCGACATCGACGTGATGGCGATGTTCTGCATGACCAGGTTCTGCGTCGAGGTCGGCACGTAGGGCGCGTTCTGACAGATGTCGAAGAAGGTCGAGGGATTGGCCAGATAGTTGTTGGTGAACCGCAGATCGCCCGCAGGCAGACAGCCCCCCATGTCGGCCCCATAGGGCACGATCGCGGTGAGCAGGCAGAGATCCTGGGAGAGCGCGGCGCCCTCGAACGAGGTCGGATAGCCGCACGGACCGAAATCGATCGTTCCGACCGGATCGTTGAACGCCACGTTCTGATTGATCGTGATGAACTGGGAGCCTCCATCGGTGTAAAAGATGTTGCCCCCGGCGCTGGGCCGCTTGCCTTCGGCAACATTGCCCTGGATCAGCAAGCCGTTGGCGAAACTCGTGCCCTGGGCCCCATTGGTGTAGATGGCCCCGCCGTCCCACAGCTTTTCGAGGAAGTTGCTGATCACGTTATGGGTGATCTGGTTGTCGCTCGTCGCCGTGGGGATGGCGAAGCTGCCCCACATGGCCGGCGTCGCGCCTGGCAGCCCCGGAAAGCCCGAGGGATCGAGCAAGCCCCAGCCCCAGCCGATCGCGATCCCGCTCCAGGGCACGTTGTCGATCGAATTGTGGGAAATCTGCGTGCCCCGGGTAAAGCCGACATAGATCGCCGCCGTGTCGTAATAATCCTGGCCGGTGGCTTCGATCACGTTGTCGAGAATCTGATTGCCGCTGTTGGCCGATGAGGCATCGGGGCGCATGTCCTGCGGGCTGATGCCGCCCACGATCAGCGCCGAAGATGCGATGTCGACGAAGTGATTCTGTTGAATCAGGTTGTTCTGGCATCCCGTTCCCAGCGACAGCGCCGCCCCGCCCAAATGCTTGAAGGTGTTGCCGACGAAAGCCACGTCGCGCGCATACGTCAGGGCGATATTGCCCGGGGTCGGATAGGTCGTTTGCTGATGCCCGATGAGGTTCGTCGCGTAGTTGCTCCCGATCAGCAGGTTGCCGCTCTGGTCGGAAACATAGCCATTGGCCGAGTTGGGCAGAAGCCAGGTCGCGTATTCAAACTGAAGATTGCGGAACTGCAGCCCTGTCACCGGTGCCGACGGCCGCCCCTGAATCTGCAGCAAAGTCTCCAGAATCGGCAGATAGGCGCTTTGCGGCGGCGTGGATGCGCCCATGAGATAGGTGACCGTCTTCGCATACGGATCGAGGTACCACATATGGGGGTCCGTCAGAAACTCGGGCGCGTTCTCCAGCCAGCTCAGCTGGTAAAAGCTCCACTCCTTAGGAAAGGTATTGGCGTTGTTCCAGCACGGATTCACCATGCTCAGAACGCCTCCCGCGTTGGCGCCCACCGGGCAACGCATCATCTTCCACTGCGTGGTCGTGACGGCCTCGACCAGCTCCGGGTGCGTCAAGGCCGGCGGCGTGCCCACGGCCTGATAACCGTTGCTCACCCATCGGTAATCGGGGTTGATCGGCGTGGCCGTATTCGACCGCGCCCGGAGGGCACGCTGATCATCCACATAGAACTGACGCGGCATCACGCCCGATGGAAGATCAGGCACCGGCGCCACGCACCGGCCACCGCTGCACTGAAACCCGCTCACCGGCAGCCCCCCGGAAAGAACGACCGGCTGGCTGTTGCCGGGCGCCGCCTGGTAGACCACTTCGTGCCCCGGTGCGCCCGAGTCCTGCGGATCGAAAACGAGGGGCGCCTTCAAGGCATACACCCCACCCATGATGTTCACGTCGATCTTGCAGACGCCCCGCCCGGGATCGCCGCGCACGGCCAGCCTGGCCCGATCGACCGTGGCGAACGGCTGCCCCATGCTGCCGTCGCCCGTGGCATCGTTGCCCACAGTCGACACCCAGTAGGTGGCGCAGGCATCGCCCGGGGCGCTCGGCCCGGACCCGCCGCCACAGCCCTGGAGGCCCAGAGCCGTGCCGATCAGGAGGCAACCCATAGCCCATTGCACCGCCCAACGCGGCATGAATCGCAACACGGTCGTTCCTTCGATCGGTGGAGGAAAAAGGCTGGCGTGCGCGCCGATGCTGGAGATGGCGGGATTAAGGGGTCCGCCTGCCGCATCGCAGCGTCCATCGGCTTGCATGCCAGGAATGAGATATTTCCTCATTCTGCCCGACTCATCAGACCGTCATCGGGAACCGCGATCGCCGGAATCCCAGTGCGGCTCGGACACCCCCCACAACTCAGCCGTGAGGCCAGTGATCGAATGGCGGCTGGCATTTTCCCACTGAGGCCTGAGGCTGGCCACCGAGGCTGCGCGCGGCGTGATGGAACGCTTGGGCATGCAGGTCAGCCGTTGTTCGATCATCCAAGTCTGCCCAACGGTAGCTGCCCGCTGCGCTGCAGCTGCTTGCGGCTGACACGACAATCTCGAGCAGATTCGATGGTTGAAAGGAACACCGATGTCCTGGTCTGCACAGCAATACACCTTGTTCGAACGGGAGCGCACACGGCCGGTGCACGACCTGGTGGCAGCGATTCCGAACGGGGCGGTACAACGGGCGGTCGACCTGGGTTGTGGCCCCGGCAACTCAACGGAGGTGCTGCTGCAGCGATTCCCGCTTGCGCACATCAGCGGCACCGACAACGCCGAGGACATGCTGGAGGCGGCCCGGCGCAGGCTTCCGGCCGTGACGTTCGAGCGATCCGACATCGCCACCTGGAACCCGGCCTCGCGCTATGACGTGATCCTCGCCAATACCTCGCTGCAGTGGCTGCCCGACCATGCCACGCTCTACCCGCATCTGGTCAGCAAGCTGACCGAAGGCGGCACGCTGGCCGTGCAGACTCCGGACAATCTGGAGGAGCCGGCGCATCGGCTTGCGCGCGACGTGGCGGCCCACGGCCCGTGGCAGGCCAAGATCGGCGCGGTTCAACATCCGCAGCGGCACGATGCCCGCTTCTATTTCACGCTGCTGCGGCCGCTCTGCCGCCAGGTGGATCTCTGGCGCACGACCTATTTCCACGTGCTCCAGGGCGGCCCGTCGGCCATCGTGGCGTGGTTCAAGAGCACGGCGCTGCGGCCCTTCCTCGGACCGCTCAGCGAGGACGAGCAGAACGCCTTTCTTCGGGCCTACACGGAGGCTATCGCGCAGGCCTATCCGGCCGAGGCCGACGGCACCGTGCTTCTGCCCTTTCCGCGTCTGTTCCTGGTGGCGACGCGGTAGGGCCGCCTTCACTCCCGGGTTTTGTGTTCGATGCGCCGCGGGCCGCTGCGTGTGGCCAGGGCGATTTCGAGCGCGGTTTCCAGGCGGATGACGCGCTCGGTGAGCTGTTCGATCTTCTGCTGCTGGGTGACCACGGTGCCGGCGAGACGTTCGATCTTGTCGTTCATCTTGATCACGGTGGTGAGCGCGTCCCACAGTTTCTCGGTCACGCCCATGATCAGGCTCCTGCGGCGCGCCGCTTGCGCGCGGAGGCCGCCGCCGGATGCGGCGGATCGAGCCGGGCAAGACGCTGCTCGGAGGCTGCGACGGCCTGCAGCGCGGCGTCGAGGGCGCGGCTGGCGCGCTCGGCGCTGTGACGGATCTGTTCGGCCACCGCGTCGAACGCGCCAGCGTCCTGCGTGGGATCGTAGGCGGCTGCGGCGCGGCGCAGGTACTCGCCCATGGACAGGCCCGCGGCTTCGGCGGCGCGGGCGATCCGTGCCTTCTGCTCTGCGGTCACGAGGATGGGGATGCGTTCGGTGACGATGGCCATGATGCTCCTTGCGCCGCACCTCGCGGGCGGCCTGGAGGCATCATAGGCCGCCGTGACTTCGGCCAACGCTGAACAAATCTTTCGCGCGTCGCCTCAGCGCATCACCGCTTCGATATCGGCCACGGTCTTGGGAGCCGCGGCGGTGAGCACCTCGCAAGGCTGGCCACCGGCGCGCACGGCGATGTCGTCTTCGATGCGGATGCCGATGCCGTGGAACGCGGCGGGCAGGTCGTCGGCCGCCCGCACATACAGCCCGGGCTCGATGGTGAGCACCATGGCCTCGCGCAGGATGCGCGCCGGGCGCTTGCGGCTGCCGTCGGGCTGGATGTCGATCGCGGCGCCGGGTTCGGCATAGTCGCCGCAATCGTGCACGTCCATGCCCATCCAGTGGCTGGTGCGGTGCATGTAGAAGCGCTTGTAGGCGCCGGTGGCGATGACGGCATCCACATCGGGCGCGGCGTCGCGCGGGATCAGGCCGTGATCGAGCAGGCCCTGCGCCAGAATGCGCAAGGCTGCGTCGTGCGGATCGGTGAAGCGGGCGCCTTCGACGCTGGCCTCGAGCGCCGCTGACTGCGCGGCCAGCACCACGTCGTAGAGCGCGCGTTGCGGGCCGGTGAAGCGGCCGTCGGCCGGGAAGGTGCGGGTGATGTCGCTGGCGTAGCCGTCGAGCTCGCAGGCGGCGTCGATCAGCACCAGGTCGCCCGCACGCACGGCGGCGTCGCTGGCGCGATAGTGCAGCACGCAGGCATTGGCGCCAGCGGCCACGATCGAACCGTAGGCCGGGGCTTGCGAGCCGCCCTGGCGAAAGGTGTGGAGCAGCTCGGCCTCGAGGTGATATTCGCGCAGCCCTTGCTGGGGCGGCTGGCGCAGACCGCGGCTGCTGGCCTGCATGGCGCGAATGTGCGCCTGCGCGGAAATGGCCGAGGCGCGGCGGATCACGTCGAGCTCGTAAGCGTCCTTGAACAGCCGCATCTCGTCGAGGATGGCGCACAGATCGTGCTGGGTGCGTGGTGCGTTGACCCCGGCGCGAACCTGGGCGCGCACGGCCGCCAGCCAGCGCTCCACCTGGGTCTCCAGCCCCGCCTGCAGGGCAAAGGGCCACCACACGGCGGGCTGGTCGGCCAGCAGCCTGGGCATTTCGGCGTCGAGGCTGTTGATGGACAGGGCTGCGTCGAAGCCGAAGGCTTCGCGCGCGGCCTCGGGGCCCCAGCGGAAGCCGTCCCAGATCTCGCGTTCCACGT